>DASWDX010000097.1:0-4156 GCA_036395055.1 Pyrinomonadaceae bacterium
TGGCTTAGCTCCGTCTCGTTAGCGTAATCAGCGCGTTATGACCACCGAGTTATGGCTTTTAGTCGCCAGCATTGTCCTTGGTCTTCTGCACCTGATAGCTGCTTCGCACCTGATCAGCTTTCAGTATGGTTACCGGTGGACCGCCAGCAGCCGAGAGGAGGCAGTTCCGCCACTGCGCGGGCTCGCGAACCGGGTGGACCAAGCAACAACGAATTTCTTGGAAACCTTTCCTTTTTTCGCCGCTCTCGTCTTGGTGGCGCATGTCACTCATCATCACAGCTTACTCACGCTGTGGGGTGCACACCTGTATTTCTGGGCACGCTTAGGGTATGTATTGGCTGCGGCGGCCGGCTATGGCCTGCTGCGTTCCGTTCTTTTCTGGAACACGGCGCTTGCGGGTATGGTACTCCTCCTGGTTGCGCTTTTAGCATGAACATCAGCGCTTAACCATTCGATGAAGCCAACCCAGAACTTTGTTGTAAGCTCTCGGTCAATGCATCGCCAAATTGGCAAAATGCTGGATAGCTTATCTCTTTCTCGTTGGGTGCCTTCCACCGGTAGGAAACAAGCTGACTAATGATCTGATGGCTGCTCAAACAATGACGCAAAATATTCATCCGGCTTCCGGTTCAAACGAGGATGGGCCGATCTGGGGCTACCATTTTATCCCCAACCAACCAGCACGGCCAATCACTTCGGAGGCGGCGGTTCAGTTTTTGACCGCGCCGGATCCCGGCCTACCGGATGAATTCCTCTGGTTGCATTTCTCGCTTTCCAATGTGGCTTCTGAGCCTTGGCTACGGCGGTATCTGACCTTGCCCGATACCTTTTATGAATCGTTGCATAGCGATGTCGACTCCACTCATTTGGAGCAGGACGCAGACTCACTGGTGGCGCGTATCCATGATGTGCTTTTTGACTTCACATTTGACGCCCCCGTTGCGACCACCAGTCTTTGCATAAAGGCGCGCGTGCTGGTAAGCGCGCACCTCCGGCCATGGCGTTCGATTGACCAACTCCGGGCAGCGGTGCAAGCGGGCCAAGTCTTTCGCTCGCCGATTGAACTTCTGTCGCGCTTGTTGCGAGATCAGGCCAGTGTGTTGGTTGACATTGTGCGGAAGTCTACCAAGCAGGTGGACCCGCTGGAACACCGACTGCTGGCCAAGCGCGTTTCCGTCAGTCGCAGCGAATTAGGTTCCCTACGGCGGATGTTGGTTCGACTCCAACGGCTTCTGGCCCCGGAACCGGCCGCATTCTTTCGCCTTCTTAGTCAGCCTCCTGATTGGATTAAAGAAGAAGAGCTTCAGAACCTGCACCAAGCCGCAGAGAAGTTCTCGACCGCCATCAGCGACGCAGCGGCCCTGGTTGAGCGCGTCAAACAGCTTCAGGAAGAATTGTCCGCTCTTGTCAATGAACAGACCAATCGCACTCTGTTTGTGTTGACGATAGTAACTGTGCTGGCCTTGCCGATCAACTTGGTGGCGGGCTTGTTTGGCATGAATGTAGGTGGTATTCCTCTGGCTCAACACCGATACGGTTTCTTTTTGGTCGTGGGCCCCCTGCTGATCTTGACAGCGCTGCTGGCGTATTGGGGGTTGGGCAGACGCCGTGAATAAGGATTCGGTAGACTCGCCTTGGAGGTGCGAAGGGTTGGGCGATGTATAGCTAACCATCTAACCAGATCATGCAGCTAACGGCTACCCGGAGCGTGTTTACGTTTTTTTTGATCAGTAAGGTATCATTGGTTTTCAGTGCAGCCACGGTGTCGGTAGCCGAATCTGATCTTGTTCTCGTTATATGTCACAAAAGAAGAGCCACCTTAGATGAAAACGACTACATTGCCCTTGCTAGTCAGCCTTACACCAATTCTCTGTTTAGCGCAGAACGTCACCGAAGCAGTCAAGCCTCAAACCGCAACGAAAGCGACGTACCTGATCATATATCGTCCGGGTCCCGCGTGGCTGACGGGAAAGTCCGTAATGGAACAACCACTTAGAGAATACGGGAAGTACATGCTGAGTCTTTACATCAAAGGCTCTATGAAGCTGGCGGGGCCACTTACCGATAACGCGGGCGGAGCCGTCTTATTGGACGTTTCGAATGAGGCAGAGGCCCGGACGATCGTGGCGAACGACCCTGCGGTGCAATCCGGGATCTTCGTGTATGAAATGCACCCATGGAAACTCCAGCCATGGGACGAGTTTGTAAAAAAGGCTCAAAGTGTCGCCCCACAAATCACTCCAGCTGACCGGCCAGTCGCTTCTCCGGGGCGCCCGCCCGACGGCTGATTTTCGGCGTTAGCGTCTCATGAAAATGTGTCTCGCGATCCTGGCGATGCTGTTATTCGCCAATTCCGCACGCTGTGCGGACGCTGACCGCGAGCGGCCCGATGAGGAATCTTTGCTTAGCTATATGGCTGGAGAGTACGATCTCATCGGACGTAAAGCTGATTCCACTGCGACTTACACCGGACATGTCACACTTCGAGACGAGAACGGCGTTCTACAAGTCACGCGAACCATCGAAGGTAAAACCGACAAATGCGCTGCTCGATTCGATACCGTAGCAGGCACCGATCGTATTCCAGTGTTAAGAATGCATTTTCATTTTGACGGCAAGGGATATGACGCGACCTACCGCTGGCAATCTGACCCCGACAATTACCCCCGATTTACCGGCTACGTTTATCTTGCCGGCACAAAATCGCCTGGCCTCGAAGCGCTTTTCCCAATCCACCGATGACGGGAATGCTTTCGGAATCAATCGCCCCTACCTGATTGCGCGCGACATGCGGCCGCCACAATTTATTTCGGCGAGCGCGTGTCGGCGTGTGTTTTTACTTCGCGTCTCTGCTTGTCCACGACGCGGCGCAACTCGCGCTCCATCGTCTTGAACGCGTCGTGAATGACTTTGTTGAGCGGCTGGTGCGAGCCGTTGTCCATCTGCTTTTCATCAGCGACAAGCTCGTGGCCCCGTGCCACCGTCACGTCAATTCGGCACCGGTAAGGGTTTCCCTTCTGATGTGTGTGATTCGTTTGCTCGATGGCCACATCGCAGCGGTTGATGTGGTCGCAAAATTTTTCAAGCCGTGCGGCATAACCCAAAATGAGATTTTCGATCTGGTCAGATTTTTCCAGACCCCGATACGAGATCTTAACAGGCAGTTGCATGATTAATTGGATACTAATGCGCTCCCTCGCGCTGAAGGAACAAAAATGTTCTGAAGGATCATGGTTTCAAAGTTGCTGCAACGAACGAAATCGCGAAACGAGTTTCGCCGGTTCCACTTTTACCAAATCCGATTTCACATGTTCGACGATTCGGTCGCGCACTGCCGGGGGCAGAAGATCGACAATCGCCGCGTGAATTTCAGCCGGTGCGGCGAACGACCATCCTTCCTTCCCATTGAGCGAAACGATTTTGGTAATTTGATCGGCAAGCTCTTTATGAATGCGGCGGTCCGTTTCTGTTGCCAACTGCGTACGCTCGGCAATGGAGCCCGCTCCATGATGAGCGCCTGCGCCGTTGGTGACAGGGAAGCGGCCGGCCAAATCGCTCACCTTATCGACAAATCTTCCATGTGCATCGGTGATGTTGAATGCCTGCACTAGTTGCAAACTCGGCCCGCGCGTCGGCGTCTCGTTTACCCGATATGCTTTTAAACCGCCTCGATCAGTGACGATGATAAACGAACTCGGTGTCATGACGAATCACTGACCAAAAAAATTTGGTCGCGCATCAAACTATGCGCTCTACATCTTTATAGACTAATTCGTTTCTGGCAACAAGATTGCGTTGCCTGAATTTCTCACCCGCGCAACCGGCTACTCGCGGCGAGCGCGCTCTTCCTCCGCACTGAGCGGAGCAAACTCCACGCGACGTTTCCTCCAGGATTCCTCACGGGCCTGAGCTTGCGTGCCGCCGACGAGTTGGAGCAAACAACAAGCGCGTCCGCCAAGATCGACGTCGTCGCCAGACCCGAATTTTTTTGGCCCAGCGAGGAAACCGTTTGGGTCCATTGTGTCGAGAATCAATTGCCACTCGAGATGCTCCTGACCGGGCAGGACAAAGGGGATCGGTTCGTAATGCGCATTGATCAACAACAGAAATGTGTCATCACGAATTGCCTCGCCCTCAAAATTCGAAACATCGCTGG
>DASWDX010000098.1:0-5005 GCA_036395055.1 Pyrinomonadaceae bacterium
CCAACTGCTTGCCTTCCCGATGCCGCCCGGCGACGCAATTCCGTTTCCAAAAGGCGTAGCCAAAGCGGTCACGCTGGCTGAGCTGCAGAACTGCAACGCGTGGAAAACGGCGTTTGAGAATAAGTGCAAAGACCATCGTTATTACGAGATCGTCGAAGAAACTTTGAACGACGGTTTCGAACACCACTATCTGCTGATCGAGGATGATTCCGGGAATGTGCGGGCTATCCAGCCCGTATTCTTTGCTCGGCAAAATCTTGTCGAAGGTGTGCCGGGTAAAATTAGTTCAATGGTTGTTCGTGTCCGCAAAATTTTCCCGCGCTTTCTAACGATGCGCCTCTTGATGGTTGGCTGCGCAGCCGGTACGGGCGACTTGGGCGCGTGCGACGAGAGAGACGAAGCACGGGTAGCAAACACGTTACAGGCGAGCCTTTCGACTTATGCAAGGCACAACAAAGCTTCTCTGGTCGTGCTGAAAGATTTTCCCGCGATCTATCGCTCGGAACTCAAAACGTTCTCCTCAAATGGTTATGCACGGATTCCCAGCATGCCAATGACGCGGCTTTCGCTCCATTACCATAACTGGGACGAATATTTTCGCACACTCAGCAAGGCGACCCGAAAAGATCTGCGCCGAAAGTTTCGCAAAGCCGAGCGTGCACCCAAGCTCGAAATGGAAGTAGTCAGCAACATCACGGATCTTGTTGATGAGATCTATCCCCTGTATCTCGCGGTCCACGAGCGTTCGCCATTAAAATTCGAGACGCTGACAAAAGATTATTTTCGCGCAATCGCACAGCGGATGCCGGAACGAGCGCGCTTTTTCATCTGGCGCCAGCTTGGCAGGATCGTCGCATTCAGCTTTTGCCTCGTCTGCGACGACAAAATTTATGACGAATGCATTGGACTGGACTACAGCGTCGCGCTCGACCTGCATCTTTATTTCTACACGTTGCGCGACATCATCTCCTGGGCGCTGGAACAGGGTTTGAAGTACTACTATAGCAATCCGCTCAACTACGAACCGAAACTGCATCTGGATTGCGAGCTTGTGCCGCTCGATCTGTACGTCCTGCATGCAAATCCGCTGCTCAATCCGATCTTTCGCCGTCTCATCAAATATCTCGGCCCGACGCGTCACGATCCTGTTTTACAGCGGTTTCCTAACGCCGATCAGCTCTAATGAATCTATAGCCACGGCGCTGTGTCGCCCTGCTAGCGGAAACGCAGAGAAAGCCCTGGCACAACGAGGCGGCTGCAGCGGCGTGCGTAAGTATTAGAAATTGCTGGCAAGCCGAAATCGCTTGCGATGCCACGGTCGCCGGTTAGAAAAGCGGATGCAAAATCGGCCTTCCGGTTTCGGGAATCCCTGGCTGCAACTTGCTCTCAGCGTTGCGTGCGTGCTCGTGTCCGAATTTCTTTTGAAGCGCGGTGCAACAGAGGTGGCAAACACTGACAGCGCATGGTCTTGGACCGGTGTGAACGGTTTGGCTTCGCCGCTGGTGTGGTGGGCGATTCTTCTCATCATCGCCAGCTTTATCAGTTGGCTTTATGTGCTCAGATATATTCCTCTCACCATCGCGTTTCCTCTGTCGCGCGTGGTCGATATCCTCGTTCCGCTCGGCTGTTGGATTTTTCTAGGTGAATTGATTTCGCCACTGCGCTGGTGCGGCATTGCGCTGGTCGTTATCGGATTAGCCTTGGTCGCGAAGCCGATTGCACAAATCGAGGAACGCCTGTGAGTTTTCTCGCCTTTTTTCTCATCGTTGTTTCTCTGTTAAGCTTCGTCGCGGCTCAGCTCATTCTGAAACGAGCAATGGAGGCGACGAAAACGACCGGTTTTCGGGATGCCCAGTTTGTCTCGAAGGTCACCGGTGGCATTATTCTGATGACGATCTCGTTCTTTCTCACGCTCGGATTGCTGCAGCGATTCGACCTGAGTTATCTCTATCCATTCCAGGGTTTGAGCGTGATCTTCATCACGCTGACGGCAGCGGTCGTGCTAAAAGAGAAGCTAAACCTGCGACTCACGATTGGCGCGTTGCTGATCAGCGTCGGGATCGTGCTCGTTTCACTTAGCTAGAGTTCCGCCTCGCAAAGAACTCTAAGCAAATCCTGCATTAGCAAATGGGCTTGGCGCGGATGGAACGCGCCAACCCCGTATCTTTCTGTTTAGCTTTGTCGGTTGTCTTTCACTTCAAGCCGGTTCGTCTTTTATTCAGTTCTCGCCTTGTCTTGCCGAGGTAGCGCTTCCCCCACCATCAACGGGATCAAGCGCTACGCTCGGCGACGGTTTGGCAGAGGCCTGCCAACGCTCACCGCCCTCTTACGACGATGGTGCCGCTGATGGTACCACTGGTCTCGCCGGTATCAAAGTTCAGGCAGCGGTCCATGGTGAAGCTGCCTCTAGCACCAGCGTACCGGCCCGTTCCGCCAACAATGGTATTGGTTTCCACAATGTGACCATCGCCGTTGGCGCATGAACCAGGGTTATTTCCAAGGTAGCTCGTTAAAATGCTGTCACCGTTGGCGGCGTCTCCCACTACCAAACGACTTGCCCCGGCGGTCTCAGGTAGCGTACCCAGGAAAGCAAAGTCCACTGGGGCCGAATAAAACTGTGTGAATGGACCAAGCTGCGTGTCGGTTGACGTGACGCTCCCATTGACATAAAACCCTTCTGCCGGATCGGGAAAAGGTGCGTCACTTTCGCTCCCTGCGATAGTACCATTAATTCGTATCACTCCCGCTTCCACCGCGGAGCTGACGAGCGCCACGGTCAGGAAGATTGCTGTCATTAGGCTGATTCTTTTGATGTTATTCATTATTTAATTTCTTTCTGGTTTTGGCCTTCTTTGGCCGCTCATCGTGAGTTGTCATTTCCGGCCGTTCACAGGAGTACTGCGTAAAATTTTGCGATCTCTTACGCGGGAAGTTGGCTTCGTTGCGTTAAATCGTTCATCCGTTGAAGCGTTGAAGCGGAGAGGCCGCCGGATGGCGCGGATGTCACGAATAAAGTTTCAAACAGAAGGAAATAGCAAAGAATGGATTCGGATTCCACGACAGAGCGTTGTTGCGTTCAATGGGTCGAGAGACCGTCGGAGCGCATTCGCCAACACACCAGGGCGCGTGCTTCCCGCAGGCGGAGAAACAATCAGCCGTCACCACAGTGAAGCGTGACGGCTGATTGCGAACTGCTTCAGAACGATTGTCTGCTATTGCTTGACCATGGAACCGCCGGCTACGTCGCCGCCTGTGGGGTCTGTATCAATATACTTAAGCTCGTTTCCGCCAGCGCCAATCACGAAGTGGCGGCGACGGATCCCCGCAAAGGTCATGATGCCAGTACCGTCCGAATTCACGGTATAGGTTCCGGTGAGACTCAGATCCCAATCATCGCCGAATATAAAGCCGCCACCGAAGTTGAAGACCAGACGTGTCGTGAGGCCGCCTGCGCCATCAAACGTCCACAAGCCCGCCGCGTATAATGGCAAATACGCGCTTATGGGCACGGGGCGGTGTGGCCCCCCGGACTTACTGGAGCAAGGCCCGAGTTAAAGTCGGCGTAACTGCCGTTGAGGCTACTCAGATCATAGGCTTGGGCGCGCGGCAGGGAGACTTGCATGATCAATGCAACTATCCCCAGCGCCAGAACCGACCTGAACAGCCGGGCCTTCGACATCTTGGGAACGCTTCTGGTGAACATAATGTTTTGGTTTTTCATAAACTAATTTCCTTTTCTTGTTTTGGCCTTCCTTGGCTTCCCACCGCGGGAGGTCGCTTCCGGCCGTTCACTGAAGTACTGCGTAAGATTTTTGGATCCCTTACGCGGGAAGTTGGCTTCGCTGCGTTAAATCGTTAGAGCGTTGAAGCGTTACATCGGTGAGATCCGCCTTTGCAGAAGGTTTAGCGGGCAGGGCGCGGATTTCGGAATGATCCAACGCTAAGCGATAGGCGACTGAGGTTAGTCGCCCCTACCTGTTCACTAATTCTTTCGGCGCTAAGGAGGCGACGATCTTAGACACGAATTTAACTAACCCGCACGAATTAAACCGAACTTTGCTGTGATTCGTGACAATTCGTGTAATTAGTGTCTCTCTTTGGGCGCGAGAGAGGCGACGATTTTTTCGAAGCGCGGATCGCCGCGCAGCGGATCCCACATCGGACTCAAGCGGAAGTTGCCGTAAGTATGGGAGCCCGGAGTTTTGGTAAGGGCTTCAAGTTGCCCAAGCGCTAATTCACGTTCGCCTGTCCAGGCACAGATGATAGCAAAGCAAATCTTTGCGTATGGCTCAGTGAATGAGTTTTTGACGCTGGACCCCAGTTCCATCGCGCGGCGGCCTTCGTTCAGTGCCTCTTCTTTTTTTCCCAAGCCTGCATCGATTAGCCCAAGATCAGCAAGCAGGGTTACGTCATCAGGGTGACCGCGGATCTCTTCCTTCTGTTGTGCGCGTGCCCTGATAAAGGCAGCGCGCGCTGAAGTTTCGTCTCCTTTCGAACGAGCGACTACACCCACCCAAAAGTCGCGGCCAAGTTGGGGAAAGCTCCACTCGAGCGAATTCTTCTGGGAAAGCACCGGCGCAAGGCTGCTAGCGGTGTCCCAGTCGCGATCGTACAAAGCAAGAGTGTAGCGCTGGCCCGCCATAAATGGATCTTTCTCTGACCCAGCTTCATTGGTCAGGATCTTTTCAATTTCAGCACGCCAAGGCCCTGTGTCCGCTCGCCGGTATACTTCCACGGAAGCGCGAAAAATCCGTTCTCGCCTGCGCTCTGGAAGAAGCGCAACGATGCGATCCATAATTTTGGCGTGCTGGTCATAGTCGTGCAACCACAAGTAGGTCGATCCGAGGTTAACAAGGTAAGGGAAGTTTCGAGGATCGAGCTCACATGCGCGCTCGAGATTGTGTGTGGCGTCAACCCAGCGACGCTGACTGCGGTCCATCGATCCAGCTAACTCGTAAACCCGCGGGTTATTTGGTAAACTCTGTTGAGCACGAGCAAGTTCGGC
>DASWDX010000099.1:0-5432 GCA_036395055.1 Pyrinomonadaceae bacterium
CCGTCCTCGTTTTCGTGGATACTGATGCTCGACCTCAGCCCGGCTGGCTGCGATCGCTTGTCGCGACTTTGGCTAAGGCGGAAATCGGCGCCGCTACGGGTTATCGTTGGTTCATTCCCCTCAATGGCGGCCTTGCCTCGCAGCTACGTTCGGTGTGGAACGCCTCAATTACTTCGGCTTTAGGTGACCGCCCCGATAAGAACTTCTGTTGGGGAGGATCGACCGCAATAAGAAGATCGACCTTCGACGACCTGAAAATTGCGGAGCGTTGGCATGGCACAGTCTCCGATGACTTCACCATGACACGCGCATTGCACGAAGCAAACCTGTCGATATGGTTTGTCCCCGCCTGCCTGGTTCCTTCCCTGGATCGTTGCACCATCAAAGAACTTCTCGAATTCACAAATCGACAACTTAAAATCACTCGTGTTTATGCGCCACATTTATGGAAGCCACTGCTCGTCGGTAGCTTTTTGTTTTGCGCAGTATTTTTTGGCGGGCTGGCGCTGGTAATCAGCCGCGCAATACTCCATTTGTCTTTTGCGCTACCGCTTGCCCTGCTGTTTCTGATCTATTCGCTGGGCGCTGCAAAGGCTTTTGTCCGTTTCAAGGCGGTTGCCATCCCAATGGCTGATTACAAGCGGCAGGTATGGAAGAGCTTGCCCGCGCACCTGCTTCTGTGGCCATTAGCCTCAGCGCTTTATTTGTGTAATGCGTTACTCGCCGCCTTCTCGCGTCGGATCAAGTGGCGCGGCATAACCTACGAATTGAAATCACCTACCGAAGCTGTCATCATCTCGCGCGAGTCTGACTCTGGAGTGCGCTGACCAGTCAGCGCTTTGTTCGGGTCGCGATCTGTCGCGACCACGGTTCGCTTGAGTCACGGAACGACTGCGGCGTCAGGCCGCCGAAGGCCAAAGCGGTGACAGGTCACCGCACTCCAAAACACCGAGCAATGCCAAACAAAGCCGTACAACTAGTACAACTCCTGCGTTCCACCAACCGCGAGAAGCGCCTGGGCACGGTCATTCTTTTTGTTACCTCGCGCTGCAACGCCTTTTGTAAGACCTGTTTCTATCACGAGGAGCTAAACCAACCGGGCGATCTGAGCTTCGAGCAGATTGAAAAGATTTCACGCACGATGCCCTCGATAACCGACCTCTGGCTCTCTGGCGGCGAGCCAACTCTCCGTCGCGATGTCTCTGAAATTATCAAAACCTTTCTAAGAAACAACAGTGTCGATCGCGTCATCATTCCCACTAACGGTCTAATCAAAACGCGTGTTTATGAAATTGTTGACGACGCGCTGGGTTGCCATCCCAAACTCGATCTTTATCTCAACATCGCGCTCGACGGCTACGGAAAAACGCACG
This sequence comes from Pyrinomonadaceae bacterium, assembly GCA_036395055.1. GTDB lineage: Bacteria > Acidobacteriota > Blastocatellia > Pyrinomonadales > Pyrinomonadaceae > PSRF01. The sequence continues at coordinate 1,374 of DASWDX010000099.1, forward strand.
ACGAAATCCGCGGTGTCCCCGGCAATTGGGAGAAAGCCCTCGATTGCATCCAGTCGCTTTATCCTCTTAAAGCGAAGTATAGGGATCGTTTTCGACTCAACGTAAACACCGTCGTCTGCGCCGACAACTACACCGAGGTTAGGAAGCTGGGCGAGTTTATGTGGCAAAACTTTCAGCTCGACGGCCAGTATTTCAATATAGTTCGCGGGGAGACTCTGGTTGGCGACGAGATCAAGAAGGTGCCCGCCGCAGTGCTTCCGGACATGTACCAATACATTTCCAGACTGACGAAACGCTACGGCGATCGCATGTTTGTCGAGGACGATGCCGGCAAGCGTTTCGTCAAGAACGTCGCCTACGTGGGCGCAATCACCACTCACTACCGGACTCAACACGCAAACTTCCAAGCGTCCAGTGCCTGGCCGTTTCCCTGCACAGCGGGCGAGACGACCGCCGTGATCGATTACAACGGCGACGTGCGCGCCTGCGAGTTGCGAGAAAAGTTTGCCACGCTTTCCGACTTCGATTACGACTTTGGCGCGCTTTGGGCGGCACATGAACGTTCCCTTGAACTGAATGCGATCGACGGCGGCAAGGCTTGTTGGTGTACGCATGTCTGCTTCATACACGACTCGATGCGCCACTCGAGCCGCGCAATGTTGTATGAACTGCCGAAGAACTATCTTAGACGGGAGAATTGGCAGTCGTAATGCCGGATCCGGATAAGGAAGAAACCAATCGCAAGAGCGGCATCGCATATGCCGCAGCGCTTACGCTGTTTGCCTCGGTAGTCTCACTCTGCGGTGTAGGTTGGCTGTTGGATCGTTGGCTGGGCACGAAGCCCTGGCTGCTGGTTGTCGGGATTGTGCTGGGCGCCGCGGCCGGTTTTTATGAATTCATCCGGCTGACTGCAAAGCTTTAGGAAACACACGGCAGTGCTCTGTTAAGTCTATTGTGCGGGTCGACTGTGTGAAAACTCTGCGACAGTTTTGGCGATGGGTTTTCGACGCGTAGCGTCGGTACGAATTTAGCCCGGCGTTTCAACGCCGGGTATGGGTTTGACAGGATGTTCGCGTCGCGCTAGCGACGCTTGAAATGCGCGACTATCAGACGTCGCTGACGCGACGAGGGCGAACGGTTACGCTGACCCGGCGTTGAAACGCCGGGCTAAATTCATACCGACGCTACGCGTCGAAGAAGTGGGCAGTGGTTACTTTGGACTTTCCACACAGTCTCGGTAGCGACCGGGTCACGTTGCAACATACACAGCCGCCTCACTTGTAACGAGATTTGTAATCCAACTAATCACCCCGTCGCCACCGCTCCCGGTTCCGTATTTGTGCGACGCTGCTTCCTAAGTTTTGCTCCTGTCATCACCGGGCACGCTTCGCTCATATCAAACTGAGCCCATACCCACCAACCCCCAACTCGACAATAGAGCGATTTCCCGTGTAAAATCGCCAGCTTTGCTAATGAAAAAGTCTCAAGACAATGGGCGTGGAACTATGCCTTCGGCGAGTGGCGACAAGTATCCGGAAACTCACGATAGCCGGATTGAGAAGCGTGTCTTGCGCATCATGGCAGTTTCGGTGGCCGTAGCAGTTGTCGCCAGTTTTTCCTTTGCTCCGTTACGCGTTACGGCAGGCTTGCTCTTGGGCGGCCTTCTTTCGTTGCTTAACCATCATTGGCTGAGTAGTTCGACTGCAGCGGCCTTCAATGTAATTGCCCATGGCACGAAACCGCAGCTGAAGTTGACGCAATACATTCTGAGGTATTTTGTTATCGGAACAGTCGTGTTCCTCGCATACAAACTTAATTTGGTTTCACTTGCCGCAACCATCGCCGGGTTATGTAGTTTCGTTGTTGCTTTGTTCGTTGAGGCTTTTCGAGAATTCTATTTCGCAATTATTCACCGAGAGGAAACTAATTGATGTTCTGGTTCCAGGAAGCCGCGGCAAACGGAGCCGAGCACGCTGAAGAAGTCGAACAGGCTCCTATCATCGTGCAATTTGTTAATCACTACTTTGGCGAGTGGGCGTATCGGTTTGAGATGAATTACACGTACCCGCGCTGGACGAAATTCTTTGCCAAATTTAATACGACGCCGGAAGCAGTGTTTGGTCCTTATACGCCGGAGACGGCGATCCCTTGGTATACGGTGATGTTTGTCATTGCCTGCATTCTCAGCGTAGTTATTATTTGGATTCTCAAAGGCCGGCTTTCCGAAGATGAACCTGGCTATGGACAGCAGACCCTTGAGGTTGGCGTGCTGGCGGTCCGTGGCATGTTGGAAGACATAATCGGTCCCCAGGGATTGAAATATTTTCCTGTGGTTATGACATTCGCAGTGCTGATTCTTGTTTCCAACCTGATGGGATTGTTTCCGCTGTTCTTGTCTCCCACCGCGGCGGTGAGCGTAACCTTTGCCCTGGGTCTCTCTTCGTTTCTCTATTACAACTGGATTGGCATTAAGGAAAACGGAATTGTTGGTCATCTCAAACACCTGGCCGGACCAATCTGGTGGATTTCATGGTTGATATTTCCCATTGAGTTGATCAGTAATTTCATCCGTCCGTTTTCGCTGGGCATTCGTCTTTTCGGCAATCTCTTTGCCGATGAGAAGGTAGTACACACAGTCTCCCAGCTTGCCCCGCCATGGACTTGGGTCGCCCCGTTATTCTTGATGCCCTTAAGCATCTTTGTGGCGTTTATTCAGACGTTTGTTTTTATTCTTCTTTCCCAGCTTTATTTGAGCGAGGTCTCGCATGAATCTCATGAGGAGCATGAGGAACACGAAGAGCACGAGGTCCATCGTGGCGTTTCTGAGCCCGGGCATGGCCAGCTGGACAAAGCGGTAGTAACGGCTTCCTGAGTAATAAAAGTTTCGGCGCGAGTTGAGCGGTGCGGACATACGCGTCTGTACACGTTGGCGCGTAAGTTTTTCAAGTAGGGTGCGGCTGACGAAAAGCTGGCAGCGGGACCGGCAAATAATTGACCATTGATCGAATTGCAGGGTCTGTCTCGCAGGAGCGCCGTTGTTAGAGGGACGGTGGATACCGGATGCAGGCGAAATCATAACGGCCTGGTAATCGCTGCTGGTGTTGCAGGGTTCGCATCCCATGTTTTCTGAGGTTAGGGCCTCAGCAGGAGAAATCGAAAATGAGAAAGCTCAATTTACTCTTCTTTGCTCTCATCGGCGTGCTGATGAGTGGAATAACCGTCTTAGCGCAAGCACCGGCCGTGGCTGAGCACGCAACGGATAGCTCTGCCGGTCTTAAAGCAATTGCCGCGGCCGTTGGCTTTGCCATAGCCGTTTTTGGCGGTGCTCTTGGTCAATCACGAATTGGCGCGGCAGCGTGCGAAGGCGCCGCGCGCAATCCTGGTGCTGCTTCCAAGATTCAGACCATGATGATCTTGGGATTGGCGCTTATCGAATCACTGGTTCTATTTGCCTTGCTCGTAGTCTTCGCAAAAGTAAGTTAAGCTTCGGTCGATTATCGATTTATCAAGCAACTGATGCGGGCGTGGCTTCTGGGCTTCGCTCGCATTCTTGCTTCACCTTAGTGTTCACGCAAATCATTAGTTTGCGCGCTAACAGCTTGTGTTAACACTGCATCTTTGCTGCCTCTAAACCTCTGTGATACGCTCTTTCCATTCTCCCGAAGAAATGCAGTCTCCCAAATAAAGTCGGACACCATTGTCCAATTGAAGACAGAGGGCAGGAATGCCTGTCCTGCCCGAGTTAAGCGAGGACCTTACCTATCGATGAAAGCCTGTCCGAAGTGCGGAAAAGAATATCCGGACACGACCACACTGTGTCCTGCCGATGGCGTCGCCCTCGAGAAAACAGATGACTATTTACTCGGTCAAACGCTGACCGAGAAATATCGCATTGAAGAACGGCTGAGTGAGGGCGGTATGGGCACCGTTTATCGGGGCACGCACATTTTGATGGACAAGACAGTGGCGATCAAAGTCTTACGTCCCTCGTTTGCTGCTGATGAAAAGATCGTGGCGCGTTTCTCCAGAGAGGCGAGGGCGGCTTCCAGGATCTCACAT
>DASWDX010000100.1:0-2967 GCA_036395055.1 Pyrinomonadaceae bacterium
ACTGATCGCCAGACGAATACTAAATACAAGTCCAACCTCTCGGAAACAACGCTCTAACTCGGGGTCGCTGCAAGCCTCCAAGATGGGAAGGTTTTTCGCTTGCAGTGGCCCGGGATCGTCGTGATGTTCGTCCGGGCCCGATTTGATCGCCTGGCAAGAGAAAGTTTAAGTCGGCGTTGCAGTTCCCCCTGTCCCTTCTAGACGTTGTCACTATAAAGCTAGCGAATCTCCAGATCAGCGACCAACGGCAAATGGTCCGAGGCAAGCGTGCTCACAATCCAGGCTTTCTTCGCTCGTATGCGATCCGTCCGGCGTGTGAACACGTAATCGATTCGCTTTACAGGCTTGTCTGCGGGATAACTCAGTCCTTCACCTTTTGCGCGAGTGCGCATCCACGTGTCTTCAAATTTGGTTAGCATTAACTTATACGCGTCGCCGGTTGGCTCGTCGTTGAAATCGCCGACAACGATTAGCGGAAACTTTCTCACGGAGAGAAATTCGAGCAGTTGTTCAGTCTCAAAAACTCTGCCGTCTTCGTATTGATAGTCGAGGTGCGTAGTAACGAAGTTGAATGTTTCCCCGGCGATACTTATTTCTACGCGAATCATGCCGCGCCGTTCTGCCTCGCGCTTGTTTTCATACTTTCGATGATCGATCGTGCCGATCGGAAACCTTGAGAGGACCGCAACGCCATATTGCCCACCCTGGTAGTCAAGGTTGTGTGCAAAGGCATAGTTCATGGATGTCAGCTTTGCCAGTTCAGCGATCTCATCCCTGCCTTCAGTGCGTTTGACTCCTCGATCGACCTCCTGCAATCCAACCAAATCGGGATGTTGACCATTGATCACGTCGGCGATGCGTTGCAGATCGAGTTTCTTATCCATACCCACGCCGACGTGAATGTTGTAAGTCATCACGCGCAGCGTCTTCCCAGGATGTGGGAAGGCGGGCAAACGCGCTACGGGAACAACAAACGCAAGCGTTCCCAGCAGCGCGAGCAGACAAAAGATGGGCGATGGGCGACGGCTGGCCATCCGGCGATCACTCCGCACTTTCGGGATTGATTGCTTCGGCGGCTTGAAATCCAATCCGGCTATGGGTGCCGTCGCAAAAAGGTTTATTCGATGAAGCGCCGCAGCGACAAAGCGCAATGCGCGGCTTATCAACAGTAATCCTGTTTCCCTCCGTGTCGAAGAGTTCAACTGGACCTTCGATGATGTACGGGCCGTTTTTCGACGGACGAATAGATACATCTGCCATGCTAGCCTCCCTCAGGTTCTGCTTTGTGAAACTGCGCGGCGCATTCTAACATGGCTTCAAGTTTCGAGTTTCGAGTCCCAAGTTTCGAGTTTCACGTTCTTAGTTCTCGGCGGCTTCGCTAACTCCGGATCTCTGGGTGACCAGATTGAACTCGAAAATTGAAACTCGAAACTCGAAACTAATCAATGCCTTTCCCCAACATGCTCATAATGATCGCAGCGGCATTCACCGCGGGCGTCATTAATTCCATTGCCGGCGGCGGCACGCTGATTACATTTCCGGTGCTAATTTGGCTCGGCCTCGACCCCAAAGTTGCCAACGCTACCAGCACCGTTGCTCTCTGGCCCGGACTATTTGGCGGATTGTTTGGTTATCGACGTGAGCTGGAAAACAGTTCGGCGATTCTTTGGCGCCTTGGAATCACAAGCGTCATCGGCGGCGCCGTGGGAGCCTGGCTGTTGATCTGGACTCCATCGCCGATCTTTGCGCAGTTAGTTCCCTTCCTGATTCTTTTTGCGACCATCCTCTTCATGGTGCAAGGGTCGATCAATCGCCGCCTGCGGCTGCAACCAATTGTCGCTGAGCCGAAAGCCTCATGGTGGTTGGGCGCCATTGTGTTTCAGTTTTTCTCGGCTATGTACGGGGGTTATTTCGGGGCGGGCAACGGCATCCTAATGCTGGCGGCGATGGGGCTGCTGGGGCTGCATGATATTAACCGCGCCAATGGGATCAAGAATTTTCTTGGCATCTGCATAAACAGTATCGCGGTGCTGAGCTTTGCTCTTTCGCGCCTGGTTGTCTGGCCTGACGCGCTGTTGATGGCGGGCGCTGCCCTCGCCGGTGGTTATTTCGGAGCCAAGATGGCGGTGCGGGTGGGCCAGGTCACCATCCGCCGGGCAATTGTCGGCATTGGATTCGTGATCACTTTTGTGATGGTGTGGCAACTCTGGCACTAGCTCACATGAAGTCTAAAGAGCACCTGACAATCAGCAAGACCGGACAAAAACTTCCACGTGGGTTCTATGTGCGCTCGAATGTAGTGACCGTTGCCCGCGAGCTACTGGGAAAATTGTTAGTAGTTCCTGCTGACAATGGCGAACGCATCTCGGGAAGGATCGTGGAAGTGGAAGCTTACCGGGGACCGCAGGATCGCGCGGCCCATTCTTACGGCGGGCGGCGCACGAAGCGCACGGAAACAATGTATGGCATCGGCGGCACCGCTTATGTCTTTTTTGTTTATGGGATGTACTACCAATTTAACGTTGTGACGAACGTGGCCGACGCCCCTCACGCTGTATTGATTCGTGCCATTGAACCTGTTGAAGGAATCGAGTTAATGCGCAAGCGGCGCCACGGGCAGTCAGATCACAATCTTACTAACGGCCCGGGGAAACTCTCCATCGCGATGGCGATCGATTGCAAATTGGACGCTGAGGATCTGCTCGGTAACCGTGTTTGGCTTGAGGACGCTGAACACATTCCGCGTTCACAAATCGCTTCGGGACCACGAATTGGAATTGATTATGCCGAGGAGTGGAGAGATAAGCCGTGGCGGTTTTGGATTAGGCGTAATCCATACGTAAGCCGCAGAAAGCAGTAGACAGTAAACAGCCAGCAATTTTTTGGCGGCAGTTGAAATGGCGTTTCCAGCGTACTGTCTACTGTTTACTGTCTGCTATTTACTGTTTGCTGTCTACTGTTTACTGT
>DASWDX010000101.1:0-10263 GCA_036395055.1 Pyrinomonadaceae bacterium
TTTCGATTTCCTGAGGCTATGCCTCGGAACTCGTTCGAGGCTTAGCCTCTCAACTAAAAGAGTTCTTCCGGAAAGGCAGAGCCTTTCCGCACATCAGGCGGCAAAGCCGCACTTACAAGATCGAGACCAGCGGCATTATCGAAATTAGTCACATAATCGCGACTAATGCCGGTTGCAAATCTTCGTGCGTGTGGCCCACTGCGAGATCGAGTTCCGCTTCCACATCGCCGCTCGCAGTCTTGAGTTTCTTGAAATTAAACAGCTTATGATCCAACAAGTGTGAAGGTATCGCATTGCCAAGCGCAGTCAACATCGAGCTACGAATATTTGGGATGTCTTTTTCCAGATCGGTTATCAATCGCTGAATGCGCACACGTTGCAAGTTTGGCTGCGAGCCGCAGAGATCACAGGGGATTATCGGAAACTCCTGCGACTCGGCAAAGGCGGCAATATTTGTTTCACGGCAGTAGGCAAGGGGACGAATGACAGTATTGCGACCGTCGTTGGAACGAAGCATTGCAGGCATCGCCTTCAGCGAACCGACGAAGAAGAGATTGAGCAGGAAAGTTGTAATTATGTCGTCGGCGTGATGGCCAAGCGCGATCTTGTTGCAGCCTTCCTCGACCGCGATGTTATAGAGAATTCCGCGCCGCAGTCGTGAACAGACCGAACAATAGGTTTTGCCCTCCGGAACCAGACGCTTGACGATGGAATAAGTGTCCCGCTCAATTATGCGAAACGGGACGCTCCGATTTCGCAGATACCCAGACAGTATTTCTGAAGGAAATCCGGGTTGCCTTTGATCCAGGTTTACCGCCAGGAGCGCAAAACTCACGGGCGCGCGGGATTGCAAGTCAAGCAACAAGTCGAGCATGGTATAGCTGTCCTTGCCGCCAGACAGGCACACCATTATGCGATCTCCATCTGCAATCATTCCGAAGTCTTCAATCGCAGTGCCGACTGCACGAAGCAGTTTCGTCTTTATTTTGCTTTGTTCAGACATTGTGGTCCGCTACAAGAATGCCACGTCCAATTTACTCGTGACAAATCAAACCGTATAGTCGCTGTCCCGGTTGCAAGCTCCGCATTAAGCCGAAGTCCTCTGTGCCTCCAGGGCGAGTGTGCTTCCCTAATATTAACCGGCAAGACGCAGAAAGAGCGCGGAGCCTCCGGGAGAGAGCCTGGAAATTAGGACACTAGCCGCACCGCGGCTTGACTGACAGGAGTTGCCCCCAAATAATGCGTCTCTATCACCAACTTTGCGTTCCGGCAACTCCTCGAAATTGATCTGGTCGGAAGGAAACTCATGTTCATAAGAAATAGACATCTGGCGGCTTTTGCTCTGGCGGCTTTTGCTCTTTTGTTTGTGGCGGTCCCCTTATTCATCGTTCACAGCGCGGGTGGCCGCATCGAAGGCAAGGTTACAGATCCCAAAGGAGCCGCAGTGGCGGGCGCATCAGTAACAATCACCGAGGAGGTCAACAATCAAACGTTCACAGCGGTTACTGATTCGCAGGGACGTTATAAAGTTGAAGGTTTGCCGACCGGAGTATACACGGTTGTGATCTCCGCGCCGGGTTTTGGGGAAGCACGAAAAGAATCGGTCAAGTTAGAAGATGGTGCTACCGTGCCGGTCGATCTGCGCCTTGAAGTCGCTGCCGTGGAAGCGAGCGTGACAGTAGCCGTCATGAAGGCCAACTCCGATCCCGTTTACCAGCAACTGCGGCAACTGGGAAAGTCCAGCCAGGACTTTTCCGGTTCGTTCGCCAATGTCAATAACCTTGTCCTGAAGAGAGAGGGAGCGGCATTCAACTTACGCAGTGGAGAGATTTATTTTCTGACGCCGGTTGAGGGTCGATACACAGCGGCCATTTTCATCGGGGACGGTGACTTTTCATTGACACCTCCTACTGATAACGAGAAAAACAGCCTGAAAATATTTACCCACGAGTCTTCCATCACCGAACAATTTACAAGTCTCATACTGAGATTTACCGATAAAACGTTTGAGGAAATAAAGAACGCGCCGGCGGTGAAGATGGAGGCGAATGGTCCGCAAGCCAGTCGCGCCGCCGATCTGTTTCGTGAGAACCAAAATCTTTTACGGAAGCGATTGCGCGACAATGGCGAGCTGCGCACGCTGGCGGATCTTTATGCGCCGGAACGTCCAGGATTCTTCACTGCTTTCATCAATGGTAAGCGCTTCAGCAAGTTGGTTTATTTTTTCAATCCGCTTGGAATCCCCGACGTGTCTCCTGAAGAAGTAATGCTTTTTAGTTACGGAGAAGAAGATGGCGGAATCTGGACAGCCTTTCATCGACTCGATGAATACCAGAAAGGCATAGCCAGCAGCTCCGAGGATCATCGACTGATAGACATAGCCCGCCACGAAATTGCGGGCACGATAAAAGGAGCACATCTAAGTGCTACAGATCGTTTGACGTTTCGTGCGCTTGTACCAGGACGCGTAGTACCCCTCAGTCTTTACCGCACTCTGCGTGTTAGTCGGGTGCTGGATGAGCAGGGAAAAGAATTGAACTTTGTACAAGAGGGAAAAGATGCCGATGCGGATTTCGGAATCATCATGCCGCAAGCACTCGAAGCCGGAAAAAGCTGCACCGTGACCGTGCAGTACGACGGTGGGGACGCGTTGCGTGATTCCGGCGGCGGCAATTTTATTCTTGTTCCTCGCTCGACCTGGTATCCGAATAATGGCGGGACGCAGTTTGGCGACCGTGCAATCTTCGACATGACCTTTCGTTATCCGAAGGGCTATACCTTCGTAGGCACAGGCGCAGCGGCGGGGCCCGAGACAAAAGAAGGAGACCAAAGCGTCGCCAAGTGGTCGAGCGGTACAACTGAGCTGGCCGTTGCTGGATTTAACTACGGAAGGTTTAAGAAGAAAGAGATTGCAGACCAGGAATCGGGCTACAACATTGAATTCTACGCAAACCTTGAGGTGCCCGACGAGTTAAGGCAAATCCAGCAGGCCATCGAACAGGCCGAGTCCCAGGGCGCGCGCACTATGACGACTTTGGGTTCAATATCCACGACAAAGATGGCCGACTCTGCTCTGGCAGATGCGCAAAATGCGACGCGCATTTATAACCTTTTCTTTGGAAGGCTTCCCTATACTCGTATAGCGATGACGCAGCAACCCGCCGGCTTCTTCGGGCAAGCATGGCCGACGCTGGTCTTCATGCCCTACACCGCTTTCATCGATACAACTCAACGAACGCAACTTATGGGTATAAGAGGAGGAACCAACAATTTCTGGCGATACGTTGCGCCCCACGAAATTGCTCATCAGTGGTGGGGCCATGTCGTGGGCTGGGACAGCTATCGCGATCAATGGATGAGCGAAGGCTTTGCTGAGTTTTCGGCTTCGTTATACGTCCAATATGTGCGCCAGGATTTGACCAAGTTTATTGACTTCTGGGAAAACCAGAGAAAGCTCATCGTGGAAGCGAACCCCGCCACGAAAAATCGCAAGCCGTACACTGTCGGTCCAGTCACACAAGGATATCGCCTGAATAGCGGCAAGACTGGTGGGGTTGCTCGATATCTCATTTACCCCAAGGGCGCTTACATTCTTCATATGCTGCGAATGATGATGTTCGACCAGGCGAAAACCGGAGACGCTCGATTCCAGGAGCTGATGAAGGATTTCATCAAGACCAATTTCAACCAGGACGTTTCCACTGAAGACTTCAAGAAAGCAGTTGAGAAACATATGACCAGGCAGATGGATGTGGATCAAAATGGTCGCATGGATTGGTTTTTTAATGAATGGGTCTATGGAACCGAAATTCCCAGCTACCGTTTTGACTATCAAGTTAGCAGTGATGGCACGTTGAAAGGTCAGATAACTCAGAGCGGTGTCTCAAAAGACTTTGTCATGGCAGTACCGTTATACCTGGATTTCGGAAAAGGATGGACGAGGTTGGGTAGCGCGTTGATTCAAGGCAATAGTTCCGTCGATGTGAACGTGAAGTTGCCAGGTGTGCCGAAGAGAGCCGCAATCGCCGCATTGAATGATGTCCTGGCCTTGAGTATCGAAAACGGAAAATAACAGATCGTGCCCCGGACCAGTTTTGCCCGGGTCTGGCGAGGACGAAATTTTTAGTAACCGGAGATAATATCAGGCGCATTACATTTACATTGCAGGGCTGGACATCGAAAGGTTTGTTTGTCTATTATGTGGTTCCCCCGCTTCTGGGCGGTTGAACTAATTCAGAACCAGTCGTCAAGGCTGATAATCCACTAGAACAAGGCACGCGCAGTTTCGTTACTTTTACCGTCGGCGATGGCACCTGTGACTTAATCCGCGGCCCCCAAAACAACGGAGGTTTTTAAATGCTTAGGATCGGAAAGAACCCAAAAGAGTCGGCGGACAGCGAGATTTCCCCCGAAAAACAGGAAGTGTCAGCCTATACCGCCCCCAGAACCTTTAATTCATATCAACCAACAACACCGGAAACAAAACCCCAGACTGAATACGCTCAGCCTGCCGCAAAGGCAATGACGGAAAGCGAGTCGCTGGCACGCGAAATCAAGGAAGGCAATCTGAGTGGCTTCGTCGGCGGTGGTACAATCGTAACCGGTGAGGCCAACTTTAAGGCCATGATGCGAGTTGACGGCCATCTGTCAGGCCGGATCAATTCCACCAGCGGCACATTGATTGTTGGTGCTAACGGGAAAGTTGATGCCAACATCGAGGTAGCGATCGCCATTATTCACGGCACCGTTAACGGCGACATCATTGCCACCCAGCGTCTCGAACTCGGCCGTGCGGCTAAACTGAATGGCAACATTCAGACTACGTCATTGATGATCGAGCCGGGCGCCCTTTTCGAAGGCAGCTGCAAGATGATCAAGATGAATGCCGGTGCCACCAAGGGCAAAACTAACGGCCGCGATGACCAGCCGCTCGATACTTCCAGCATGAAGCCAATCAAAGCGGACAGCAAACCGGAGTCGACCGAAATCGCAAATGTCTCGAGCGTTGCGAGCTAGGGTTACTTACCTAAGCGAATATTTATTGGCGCCTCGTCACTCCGAAAGGGGCGAGGCGCCTTTTCTTTATGCCTGTTTCACTAAATTCGGCGGTCACTCGCCACCTTGACATAACTGCGCCGTCTACCTGATACATAGAGAGCAAACTCCCCAACGTCAGCTGGCCACATATTTAGAGAGTGCGTTTCTGTTTGCGTTTTTCCATCCTGCTACGGTTTTTGACGAAAACCTGCATGAATCGAATTTCCCAAACTGATCGATTCCGGTCGCGCGCGCGCATAGCCGGCTTAACCGCCTGTGCTTTTGTGCTGTTTTCAGCCGCAAATGTCCTGGCCCAACATCGCCGGCAGATCCTGCACAACCCGACTTCCGGGGATCCAGTGTCAAAAATCTTGTTGCTGCAAATCGTACGGGCTGAAGATGAACGCCGTTGGGATGACAATTTGCGCAACTTGTTTTCGGCGCGGAATGCCGCCGTTCGCTCGCGCGCTGCCCTGGCGGCCGGACGCATCGGCGATGAGGGTGCAATAGCGGACCTGATTCGCTTGCTGAATCATGATGATGAGTCACACGTACGTGCGATGGCCGCGTTTGCGTTGGGTGAAATTGAGTCGCCTTTGGGAGGAGACGCGTTATTGACGACGTTGAAGGAATCGCGCGAGCCGCTCGTGCGAGCCCGGGCCGCGGAAGCACTCGGCAAAATCGTGGCTGCTTTGCCAAAAGAACAGGAAGCGCGCGCGCACGAATTGGGCGGCGCGATTCTTGAGGCATTAACCCTGGAAGCGCACCGGCGCTCCGCTCCGGATCGTTTGACGATCTTGCTTGGACTGACTGCCGCGCTTCGCGCCAAACCGCCGAATGCAGGTCCCATGATCGCCGAGTTTCTGCGTGATGCCGATCCGCGCATTCGGGCGGATGCCGCCAACACCCTTGCCCGGCTCAAACTGAAAGACGGCAACGATCAACTGCGGAAGCTGTTGACCAGTGACCCCGATCCAATTGCGCGCGCCAATGCAGCGCGCGTGCTCGGGGCAACCGAGGATAAAGAAGCGTTTGACGCTCTCGTTGAGCTCGCCACGAAAGATCAAGATTCGCGCGTGCGCGTGAGCGCGATTCGCGCGTTGGCTTCACTGAAAGATGCGCGCCCAAAAGAACCTTTGTTGAAGCGGGCTAATCTCTTGTCAGCTCACAATCTTCGGGATCGCCCAGCCGAAACCACCGAAGCTCTAGAAATTGCGACAACCCTGGGACGAATCCTTCAGGGAAAGTTGGATATCGAAGCGCTCGGTTGGTTACACCTAATGCAACAGTGGCTTGGCTATAAAGCGCCGGAATTGGAGATCGCTCTCGCCCGCTTGTCTCCAGCTGCTTATCTAGCGGGAGCGGGAAACGGGTCGTCATCTTCTCCAAAAAGTAGAGCTCAAGAGACGATCCTGTTGGATTGGAGAGTTGCTTCAAGCCTTGCGCAGGGGCTCGGCGAGATTTCGGCTTTGTCTGACTCAGCTAAAGACAAAGACGTGCTGAACTCCCAAGCTAAAGACATCCTCAGTGCAATGCTTGATTATCGAAATTCGGGTCTGACCATAAACACCCTTGTTGCCGTGCATTCGGAATACGCCATCCCTGACGTGTTGCGGGCGTACGCTGCGTTCAAGGCGAAAGACCTCGCTGAGGTTCTGCTCAAGCACCTTAAAGAACCCGATGTCATTATTCGCGCGACGGCAGCGGAACTGTTGGGCGAGCTCCCACCGGATGAAGCGCACACACGCGCATTAGAAGCGGCTCTGCCGGTGGCCCTGGCTGATAGAGCATTGAACGATGCCGCGCTCGCGATTCTCGACTCGCTTGCGAAACAGAAGAGCGCCAAAGGCAACGAAGCGATTAAGACCGCACTCGATTCTCAGGATTATCTCGTCCGACGCAAGGCCGTAACTCTTTTGAAAGCAAACGGCGCCGGCGATTTCTCCGCACGAATCGGCAAGGTGCAAACTCGCAATACTACGGCCGATTACGAACGCGCGATCGCGCGCATGGGCAAACAGGTCAAGGCCATAGTTACAACCACCAACGGCTCGTTCACAATCAATTTGTTGCCAGACGAAGCAACGATGAACGTGGAGAACTTCATCCAGCTCGCCAAACGCAAATACTTCGACGGGATCACAGTTCATCGCGTGGTTCCTAACTTCGTAATCCAGGATGGCGATCCGCGCGGTGATGGAAATGGCGGACCCGGCTATCAAATCCGTTGCGAGATCAACCAAGTTCCCTACGAGCGCGGGGCGGTGGGGATGGCCCTTTCGGGAAAGGACACGGGCGGCTCGCAATGGTTTGTTACTCACTCGCCCCAACCGCATCTTGATGGCGGCTACACTGTTTTTGGTAACGTCATTACGGGCATCGATAGGGTTGATGCTATCGTTCGCGGTGACGTTATTCGCTCCGTCGTAATTAACGAACCTGTTCGCCGGGGTGCGAACCGGCGCCACTAGCATTGGCAGGAAGATCAGTGATCAAAGGTTTCTTTTCGGTTTTTAATAGGCCTCTTGCTTCAGTCACGCTATTGCTGTTTGCCGCGGCGTTAGCCACTTTGCAAACGGCAAACGCTCAAACAGAACGGCCGACGCCGAAAGAGGCTGCAGCTGTCGAAGCAACTCGTCAGCGTTATGAAATTCAACTGAAAATCGATTTCGACGCCCTCTCTTATAGCGGTTCTGAGCGAGTACGCTGGTTCAACAAAGGCGAGCACGCCACCGCAGTTCTCTTTTTTCATCTCTATTCCAATCTTCGTTCGATATCGTCTCCAGTTGGTTCCGGCTCGCAGCGCACAGAAACCAACGAGCCTCATATCGAGATCACTGAGGTTCGCTCCGCCGCAGACAACGCGCCGCTCGTCTATTCCATTGACGACCAGGGAACAACTCTACGAGTCAACCTACTCGAGCAAGTGCTGCCGGGAAAAGCGACCGAGGTGGTCGTTGGCTTCAAGGGAAATGTGCCCGAGATCGATCCGGATGAAACTGGCCTGACTACACATATCGTTAAGCAAGTTAGCGCGGCTCTCCGCGGCGATCGGGAGATTCGTAGCCCGCGAGATCTCAATTTTCGTTGTCGTGGTGTGATGCTCCTCGGCACTTCGTATCCCGTGCTTGCAGTGCACGATGGTGACGAGTGGATGCGCAAGCTCGAGCCAACCGTCGGCGATACGATCTTTAATGAAGTGGCTGACTATGAAGTAAAAATAGCGATCGCGCCGGGAGTTGTTGTCTTCACATCCGCCGGCGAGGATCAAACGAAGTCTGCCGGCGAAAAAGCGGCGGTCTTCTCCGCCCCGGCGCTGCGAGACTTTGCGATTATTGCCGGCCGCAACCTGCACTCGGAGCAAACGGAAGTTGGGCAAACTACTTTACGCTCCATTTTTATTCCCGAGCATGAGCGCATCGGAAACCGTGTGCTGGCAATGGCGGCAGATTCTCTGCGAATCTTCAGCGCCAAGTTTGGGCCCTTGCCTTTTAAGACGCTCAACATCGCTGAGGCTCCTCTGGTCGCAGGTTTGGGAAGCAATGAGTTTAGCGGATTGGAAGTGATCGCGAGCGCTTACTATGTAGATTTTGATTCACCGGCGATGCGCAACCTTCCGGAAATCATTCGTGAACAGCGTCCGTCCGTCGAGGAAAGTCTCGAGTGGGGCGTGGCTCATTTAACTGCCCATCAATGGTGGGGCGCGACCGTGGGTAACAACCCCGCTCGCGAACCGGTGCTGGACGAGGCGCTGGCTAGCTGGTCGGCGTTGCTCTATTTCCGCGAAACCTATGGCGAGCAAAAAGCAGCTGTGGTCTTACAGGACCAGTTGCAGGGTGTTTACCGCTTGTATCGAACTTTTGGCGGCGACGACATGGACGCAAACCGCCCCGCGCGCGATTACCGCAACACGTTTCAGTATGCGGCGGTTGTCGCCACCAAAGGCGCGTTGATGTTTGTTCAGTTGCAACGTCTTCTCGGCGAGCAAAAAATGCTCGCCGCTTTGAGAAATTATTACAAAGCAAACGTGCTCGAAATCGCCGAACTCGAGGATCTTCGCGGCGCGTTCATCGCGGAGGCGCCGATAGAACAAAGACGAAGCATTGCCCGCACCTTCAATCGCTGGTTGGCAAGTAAACGTGGCGATGAAGATATTGCCAGCCCGGATCAGGAACTGGCGTCTTCACTGGGATTGCCGGGCAAGTCTAACCAGCAACGAGGCGGTGACCGCAACCCGCTTAGCGCTTTCGCACGCGTTGGCAAATTTTTCTGGCAACAGATGACGCGAATACGCTGACCAGTGGAAAGGCAATCCCGCCGGTCCGATTTTTGCGAAAGAAGACAGACAAGAATGCCTGTCTCAGTAAAGAAGATGAAAGCTTACGAAGAGGAAGAGTTCAAACGCGCTAGCCCACAGCTGGACCAAAGCCGATCGGTAAAGATCGACGAAAGCCTCGAGCGCTTAGGTTGGCTGATGGACGACCTCATTCGCGTGCCTGGACTGGGTTGGCGCTTTGGGCTTGATGCAATCATCGGTTTGATCCCCGGTTTCGGCGACACTGCCACTTCGCTCGTATCCTTCTACATTCTGGGCGCCGCGGTACGCTACCGCGTTCCAAAAATAACGCTCCTGCGTATGGGCTTGAACATCGGGATCGACTATCTGGTGGGTTCGCTGCCGCTGGTTGGCGACCTTTTCGATGCCTGGTGGAAATCGAATCAGATGAACCTCGAACTGCTGCGCAAGCGCGCAACCGTCTTAGCAATCGAGTCACGCAAGGCAACGCTGAGCGACTGGTTATTTGTAGGCTTGATTATTCTCGTACTGGTTGGACTGGCAATAGGCGCGGCGGCCGTTAGCTTTTACCTGCTGCTACTAATTGCCAGCCAGTTTTCGAAAGCCGTGTCTGGATAGGATAGAGTTACGAATTCGCGGTCTGTGCGGCCGCAGCCATTACGCGATCCAGCGTTGATTTAAGCAGATCCAAGCCGCGTTCACCGGCAGCAAAACTTCGAAGTTTTCCTTCAGCGTCAAAAAGATAATACGCCGGAACATAACCGTGGTCGTTTTGAAAAGCGTCTTTCAGTTTGTGTTCATTATCGACGGCACATGGTTCAGTGATAGCGTTACTCGCAACCGCGTCCCGCACGGTTTCGACGTCTGTGTCTGATTCGTGGCGTGGCATGTGGACGGCGATCACGTTGAGTCCACGCTCCTTCAACTCA
>DASWDX010000102.1:0-4018 GCA_036395055.1 Pyrinomonadaceae bacterium
ACGACCTCTAAAATTCCATCCGGTCGACACCGCCGGGCGTAGAACGGCGGTTTTCGCTTTTTTCGCGGCGCGTGTCAGAGGGAACTCCGCAACCGTACCAGGGTTCTAAAACAACGGGTAATTGTTGATTGGCATCCAAGAACATTGCCCGAACCGTTTCCGTGGGAAGTGAATTCCGTCCTTCTCGCCGAAGCGACAAAGCACCACGGGATAAGGTATGATCATCGCCGGAGGCGTTAATGACTTTGAGTTCCACAGCTAGACAAATAATATTTTGGTTATTGATTGTTGCGGGGGCGCTGCTGCTTTATAAGCTGGTGAATCCCTCGGGCAGGAATACGCAGGCAATCGATTTGGCGGCGCTCAACCAGAAAATCGATGCGCTTGAAATAAAGCAGTTGACTGTAAAACAGAATGAGACGATCGCCCTGGATACGCGCAGTCAGGAATATCGCGTTCAACTCACCAGCGATCAAATAAAGAACACGTTATATACGAAGTCGCAGGAAAAAACTCCGGAAGGCAAACCGAAGGTTGAAAAGTTTGAGGACGATTCGGGCAGTAGTAGTTATATCTGGCCCATGCTGATCACCTGGGCCCCGCTGCTGTTTATTATTGGTATCTGGGTTTTCATGTTGCGGCAAATGCAGTCAGGAGGAAACAAGGCCCTCTCCTTTGGTAAGTCGCGCGCCAAGCTTCTTAACAATCAACAGAAGCGAGTGACGTTTAAGGATGTTGCCGGCGTCGAAGAAGCCAAGGAAGAACTTCAGGAGATTATTGAATTCCTCAAGGAGCCGCAGAAATTTCAAAAACTCGGCGGAAGAATTCCCAAAGGCGTGCTGATGATGGGCCCGCCGGGAACCGGCAAGACGCTGCTTGCCCGCGCTATCGCCGGCGAAGCAAACGTTCCCTTCTTCTCAATATCGGGTTCCGACTTCGTCGAGATGTTTGTCGGTGTCGGCGCCTCGCGCGTTCGTGATCTATTCGAGCAGGGAAAGAAGAATGCACCTTGCATTATCTTCATCGACGAAATCGATGCGGTCGGTCGTCATCGTGGCGCCGGACTCGGCGGCGGACACGACGAGCGCGAACAAACGCTGAATCAGTTGCTCGTTGAAATGGATGGCTTTGAATCAAACGACGGCGTGATCCTGATCGCCTCAACCAACCGTCCCGACGTGTTGGACCCAGCGTTGCTCAGGCCGGGGCGCTTTGATAGGCGTGTCGTCGTTTCCAGGCCCGACGTGCGTGGTCGTGAAGGCATTCTGAAAGTTCACACGCGCAAGATTCCGCTGGGTGAAGATGTCGACATCAGTGTCATCGCGCGCGGCACCCCTGGTTTCACTGGTGCTGATCTTGCCAACCTTGTTAACGAAGCGGCGCTAAACGCGGCGCGCTACAACAAGAAGCTGGTAGCGATGGGCGATTTTGAGTTGGCCAAGGACAAGGTGTTGATGGGCGCTGAGCGCAAGAGTATGGTGATCTCAAACGAAGAGAAGCGCGTCACCGCTTATCATGAAGCCGGCCATACGCTGGTCGGCCTGAAAGTGCCAAACGCTGATCCGGTTCACAAAGTGACGATCATTCCGCGCGGCATGGCCCTTGGTGTAACGCAGCAATTACCGGAAGGCGATCGCCATAACTACAGCGAAGAATATCTGCTGGGCCAGATTGCAATCCTGATGGGCGGGCGTATCGCCGAAGACACTTTCCTCGGCAGCATTACCACTGGCGCTTCGAATGACATTGAGCGCGCTACCGAACTCGCGCGCGCAATGGTTTGCGAGTATGGCATGTCGGAGATGGGGCCACTGACCTTTGGCAAGAAAGAAGAGCAGATTTTCCTCGGACGCGAGATTGCACAGCATCGCGACTTCTCCGAAGAAACGGCCATCAAGATCGATGAGCAGGTGAAGAAGATCATCACTGCACAGTATGAACGCGCCAAGAGCATCATCAAGGACAATCGCGACACGATGGTGCGCTTAGCTGAGTGCCTGCTTGAGCGTGAATCGCTTGACGGGGTGCAGATTCGTCGCCTGGTCGCGGGCCTGACGCTCGACGATGAGCAACCGGTAACCGATGCGGGCAGCGACGAAAGCCGGCCGCAACTCAAGGAACCGTCAGCCAAGCCACTGAAGCCGATTCTACCGCCAATCACCGGTGGCAATCCGGCGCCGGCGTAATACCGGGAAAAAGGTAAACTGGGAAAAGGGGAACGGGCGAGAACCTGTTCCCCTTTTTCTTTGTGCGAGTCCGATCGTTGGCTGCGAATCAAAGAATCCGATTTTCCGTTTATCATTTTTCAGTCTTCATTTTTCATTCGCGCGAACCCGCTTACCTCCTTTCCCTTTACCCATTCCCCTTTTCCTCTATGTCTTCTCTTCCCCTATGATGACCGCATGATTCGCAACTGGCACATCGCCGGAGGCCACACTCTCCCGATCGGCGAACGTACTCTCGTAATGGGCATCTTGAATGTAACCCCCGACAGTTTCAGCGATGGTGGCGAATTCTTTTCAATCGACAGCGCGCTCGCCCGCGCAGAACAGATGATCGCCGAAGGCGCCGACATCATAGACGTTGGTGGTGAATCAACCCGCCCCGGCGGCGCTGCCACCGTGTCAGCGGAAGAGCAACTCCAGCGGGTTCTGCCTGTTATTAGACAACTCGCGAAGCGTTCAACCATTCCGATCTCTATCGACACAACGAAGGCCGTAGTCGCTCGCGCAGCACTCGACGCTGGCGCAGCCATTGTCAATGACATCTCAGCTTTGCGTTTTGATTCTCAGATTGCGGATGAGGTAGCGAAGTCAGGCGCCGGCCTGGTGCTGATGCATTCACGCGGAATGCCGGGCGCGTTGCATGGCCTTCCACCCGTTGACGAAATAATCGAGGAAGTAACCAGCAGTTTGCGCAGCAGCATCGCGCTGGCCGAACAACGCGGCGTGAGGCGCGAATCGATCGTCATCGATCCCGGTATCGGCTTCGGCAAAACTCAGGAACAAAACATCGAACTAATTGCCAAACTCGATCAGCTAGTCGCCGTCTTTCCTGACTTCCCTCTCTTAATTGGCACCTCGCGAAAGTCCTTCATCGGCCGAATCCTCGCCGACAAAAACGGCACCCCAGCTCCGGTCGAGGAACGTCTTCACGGCAGCATGGCCACCCTCACAGCCGCCGTTTTAAAAGGTGCCCATATTGTTCGCGTGCATGATGTCAAAACGTCGGTCGAGACGGTAAGAATCGCGGAAGAGATCAAGCGAGTTCAGGCATGACTAAGCGATCAGGATTTACAGTCCCTGCATAAAAATAAAGGTGACCCATAGAAACGCGGCAATAGCGACGAACGACTGCCACCGAGGTAGCGTTAGCAAACCGAGCATTAGAGTCAGAAGAGTGAGCCAGAATCCCAGGAAATTCAGTACGGGTGGGCTGCGATCCACCCAGATGACACGATCCACGTAGTGATCGTGCGCCCACCACTGACCCGTAACGATGAGAACACCACCAGCAAGTGCCACCCACTGAGCCTTATCTCGAAATCGTTTGAATGTCATCGGTGGAAATGCTTTCTATGCGCTCATCGCCTTGCGATAAGCGTTAGTATCAGGCCCGCAAACTAACAGTTTGCGTTACAAGAAACACAAATAGAACGTCGCGAAATTAGGTCCGACTCGTCGCAAAGTTATAATGATTACGTTCGCGCACCTGCCTATTGATATTCACAACAAAAACGCAGTCGGACACAAAAGTTGCGTAGAGAAGACCTCAAACCAAGACACTACTCCGGGACGATTTGCTTAAGAGCGAACGGTGAGAGAGAATCCAGAGCGATCTAATAAGTCAAATGCTGGTTCGATATTAAGAGCTTCCAAATGCGAAAAGTTCTGCGATTAACAGGGTTTCTGTTAATGCTTTTATTTGTTTCCGGCTTTGCTGAATGCTACAAACCGGTAACGAAGAATCAACTGCCGACGCGCATCAAGACGGTCGCAGTGCCGGCATTCCAAAATAA
>DASWDX010000103.1:0-2593 GCA_036395055.1 Pyrinomonadaceae bacterium
GTAACGCATTTGTAGAGCTTTGCACAAAAAGTGGTTCTGTCAGTCCGCCTAGCGGACGAATGATAGTTGCCCAGCAGTTCACTGCTGGGATGAGGAGCGGAAGGATCGTAGTCCGTGAAGCGGACGGCTGGAATGGTAGCCGCCCGATCGACGCTGTTTTCAGTCGTCCGTGTCACGGAGTTCCTCTCGCATCCTTGCCATCCCAGCGATGCATCGCTGGGCTATTTTCAGTCGTCCGCTTAAGCGCGGACTGGGTCGAAATACTTTTTGTGCAAAAGCTCATTCCGAGACTCAGCGATTTTTGCAGGGCTAAAACTCCAGGTGGGCCAGTAAGGGAAAGTGATCTGACGCCCTGCTAGTCGCCGCGGGCTCAGTGATTACTTCACACTGAATGAGTCGCTCCGCAAATCCTGTGGGAACGAATACGTAGTCCAACCGCAGATGAGGATCCCAAACAGGAAAAGTGTAACCCTTGTCGTTCGGGTGAAGGACTCGGTATCCGTCAATGTAATCGGAGTCTTTCATTAATTGAATGGTTTGGCGCTGAATGTCTCGGCCACTTAACCAAACGAGCCCTCGAATCCAGGCGGGCATGCGGCGAACATCAAGAATCTCGCCGGGCGCAAGCGTGTTGAAGTCACCGACCAGAACATGAAAACCGTGCTGATGCATCTCGATGCTCTTCAACAGAGCGCGGATTTCGCGAACTCGCCGCCGCTCACTCCATTTGGAAAACATCGAGCTGAGGTGAAGACCGAAAATTCGTTCTTCGCTACCTTCCAAAACAATCTCAAGAAAGGAATGTTTGGCGCCGGCCGGATAGTGCCACTCGTGATAGCTCGCTTTCAGGCGGCTGATGTAGCCAATGGAATGCTCGCGACGCGCGGCCCAGAAAGGCAAATCAGTAGCGGCGGCCAGCCGGCCAATTACCTCCGGGTCAATTGCTTCCTGAAAAACAACTAGGTCCGGCGACGCAGCGCGAATCACCTCCGAGAGCTCCCTTTCACGCCCGCGGCCGCCGAAGCGAATGTTGTAGCTCAGCAGCTTAACAGTCACGGAGCTTTTTGCTCCTCGATCACCGTGTAGTAGGGCTCATCAAACAAGACATCGCGCGCATACAATATTAGGTTTGCAGTGGCCTGAAAGTTTACCGGTCTACGGACGAGTTTCTGCAGTTCTTCACGCAGCGGATTAAGAGCAGGTGCAATCCCAGGATCCTCATCGCACAACGGTTTCGTATGAAGGGCGGGAATGTAATACGCGTCTTCCCTCCAGTACTGCCTCACCTTATCTCCCACAAGCGTAACGTCGAGATCGCTGCTGCCGCGGCCGCCGGCGTCAAATGGCTGGCCATCTTCCCAACGCTTGTTGGTAACCACACTACCCCGCAGCGCCACGCCAGTGCCTTCCGGCAAACCGGTCTTCAGTTTCGCGCAGAATTCCCGAAACCTCAGGGCATCGCCATCAAATGCAAGCCGGATGATCCGCTCTTCGACTTGCTCGTCGCTAAGACTTTTGACGTCTCTGGTTTCCGGCACGTTTTTCCCGCCCCCGGGTCAGAAGTGAATCGCTGAACGTTGCTACGAGTTTCAGTTCGGCATTATTTTATAACGCCTGATGAAGTTCTTAGTCGAGGGTGACGCATTTCATGAACATAACAATTCGCCTCGCCACGAATGCCGACATTCCCGCAATCCAGGAATTAATACGCGAGTCGGTTAAAGGGTTGGGCTCGCAATACTATTCTTCGCGGCAAATCGCCAGTGCTTTGGCACACGTTTTTGGTGTTGATACCCAACTCATAATAGATCAGACATATTATGTTGCCAGTGTTGAAGATAGGATCGCAGGCGCCGGCGGTTGGAGCAAACGAAAGACTTTATTCGGAGGCGATCAATCAAAGTCGGGTCGAACGGATCCATTGCTTGATCCTGAGAAAGACGCCGCGCGCATTCGCGCCTTTTATGTTCACCCTGCATGGGCGCGAAAGAGTATCGGCAGCCGGATATTGCAGGCATGCGAAGATGCGGCAGGAATGGCTGGCTTTAGTGAACTTGAGCTGGTGGCTACACTTCCTGGCGAGCCGTTATATCTGGCCAGAGGCTATAAGAAGATGGAAGCTATTCAAATAGAGATGCCAGACGGTGAATCGTTGCCCGCATTTCGGATGACGAAGACTTTAAGCCACAAATGAGCATGCGGCTTGCAGTTTATTATCAGAGATGCGTTATTATCCCAACGATCAGCATTAAGCAGGTCCTCGCGGCGCTTTGCGAACCATCTGCGTCGATGGCGCAGAAGAGCTTTGCACAAAAAGTGGTTCTGTCAGTCCGCGTAGCGGACGAATGATAGATAGGAAAAACATATGCAGGAATTTCTCGACGGTTTTCGCCAAACGATCAACACGGCTTTAGAGCAACTGCTCAAGATTTCCGCGGAGCAAAGTCAACTTCCCAGAGCCGCCGGTAAATGGTCGCCGAAGGAAATCATCGGCCACTTGATCGACTCTGCTTCCAACAACCATCAGCGATTTGTGCGCGCGCAATTTAGTGACGATCTAATCTTTGCCGGATACGAGCAGGAGGGCTGGGTT
>DASWDX010000104.1:0-3813 GCA_036395055.1 Pyrinomonadaceae bacterium
AAGTGCATCTACATCTACCCGCCGTGCCGCTACGTGCAGCGTCGACTCACACAAGACTCCGCGCCGCGTTGGATCCCGTGGGAAGGCGCGTGATGGTCAACGGTTGGACCTCTCTAAGAAAGCCGGACCACCGGTGGGGAGCTTCTTCGGCGAAGTGATGCACAATGCCGCGTTTCTGAGTATTATGGAGCACTTTTGATAGATACTTAGGATGTTCGGGGCACGAGGGGCCACGGTCAAAGTTGACGCTACCGATGAACACGCCGCCGTCGTGCTGCTCTTCAGCCATGTGGTGAATGGGCAGAGAGCAAGTTGAGCAGGATTGACGATTGGCCTACCATCCCCGCGGCCTCAGCCAGTCCAGGCCGATGACGGCTCGACTGGATGTGATGACGTTTTTTATCAACGAGGAGAAAGAAGCATGAGATTCCGGCGATTTACTTCGGCTCTGCTGGTCGTACTCGCTGGCAGCCTGTTCGTGACTGCGTCCGTCGCCTCGGCCGGGCCGAAGGAGGACGTTGCCGCCGCGACAATGAAATGGGCCAAGACTTTGGGACAACACGATCCTGACAAAGTTGTTCTTCTCTATGCCACTGATGGAGTTCTCTGGGGAACTCTCTCTCCTACCCTGCGAGCGGATCGAGCAGCGTTGCGTGACTACTTCGTCACTGCGTTCAAGGTCTTGCCCAATCTCAAGGTCACGTTCGGTGAGCAATTGATCCGCGTTTACGGCAGAACCGCTGTCAACACCGGCTACTATACGTTCTCGTATATCAAGGACGGCGAAACCAAGACGCTGCCAGCGCGTTATAGCTTCACATTCGTGAAACAGCACAAGAACTGGATGATCGTGGACCATCACTCATCGGCGATGCCCGCCCCTCCTCCGTAGGCAGACGCTTAGGGGCCGGAGGGCCGTGATGGAACGGGATCGCGGATGACCTGGGATATGACCGACAAGCGACTTTTCGAACTCCGCCGAATACGGCACTGGACCTGACGGCCAAAACTCCAGGCGTTTGGCCGAACCTCACCGCCAGCGTTTATATTGAATGCTTTCTTCTCTCCGCTCCTCGTGATTTTGGGAGCGCAATTTTCTTGCGGTCATGAGACCACCTGCACCTCAAGGAGCACCTGCGCCATTGCCAACGGAATCGGAGGAGAACCAAGCCGTCAAGACTCGTGAAGACACCAACCTAAATAATTCCACATCAGGGTTCAGTACCTAGCCTCATTCGCATCCACTTCTGTACTATCATTCGCATCCTCTTTTGTATATTCGCATGCTTCTCTTC
This sequence comes from Pyrinomonadaceae bacterium, assembly GCA_036395055.1. Taxonomy (GTDB): domain Bacteria; phylum Acidobacteriota; class Blastocatellia; order Pyrinomonadales; family Pyrinomonadaceae; genus PSRF01. The sequence goes on from DASWDX010000104.1 coordinate 1,296, forward strand.
TAGAAATCACAAAATCTCAGTACGACGATATGGCAACGCACCCACGTAGATTTTCCGTCTACACCTCGACGATGAACTCTCTAAAGGTCATTTCCCGAATACGAAAGGCTAAAGGACTTATTACACAGAGGGAAATCGGGCACGATGTTTTTTAGCACCGCAAACGAAAGCGGTGGCCAGTTCGCAAACGAAGGGTCCTTGATCCTAACGCGGTAGAGCCTTCCTTTGCCGTCTACCATGACCCAGTGGATGATGGCGCCCCGCCAGCCTTCGACGATCCCGAAGCCTGGTTTGAATGGCGGCAATTGTCCCAGCGGCGCGGCAAGTGGTCCAGGAGCCAGCCGGTTACTTGCCTGCCGGACTAGCGCCACTGACTGCGCGGCTTCCTTCACTCTCATCATAGTCCGCGCGTAAACGTCGCCGGTTTCATAGACGGGCACTTTGAAGTCGAGTTCGCCATAGGCGGCAAATGGATGATCCCGGCGAGAGTCGATGTCCACTCCCGATGCGCGCGCGACGTAGCCGAGTGCCCCGTGATCCACGGCGGTCTGCTTCGTCAGACACCCCGTGCCCTCAAGCCGGTCTGTCAAGATCGTGTTTTTCAAACTGATGTCAACGATGTCATTAAAATCGGCCAGAATCGAGTAGAGTTCGGCCGAGAGATCGAGTCCATCTGGCAAATCAAAACGGACGCCACCGGGGACAAGTCCGCCGCGCAGGAGACGATTGCCAGTCAGGCTTTTGTTCAAGCGCAGCAGCCGCTCGCGGAGACGTAAGCAGTGGGCGTTCGCGATGGCGAAACCGGTATCATTCGCAATTGCGCCGAAGTCAGCAATGTGATTGTAGAGCCGCTCCATCTCGAGCAAGATGACTCGCAGATAACGAGCGCAGATGGGTACTTCTATCTCACCGAGCGATTCGAGCGCCTGGCAGTAAGCTAAGGAGTGACCTATCGTCGTGTCCCCTGAGATCCGTTCAGCGAGTTCCACGCCGTCCCCCGGTAAACGTCCCTCAAACAGCTTCTCCGTCCCCTTATGGGTGAAGTAGAGTCGAGTTTTGAGATCAATGACAGTCTCGCCGATAACACTGAAGCGAAAGTGACCCGGCTCGATGATGCCGGCATGCACAGGGCCAACCGGGATTTCATAAACACCTTCACCGCCGACCGACTTGAAGGGAAAGGGAGTGCCATCGTCCTCAAAGTGATCTGGCGGCACGGCATCCTTGCGCAACGGAAAGTAGTTCTTCGGCCAGAACGCATGCCGCACCAGGGGCCTCGGGTCGGGATGTCCAATCGCTTCGATGCCGAACAAGTCCTTAATCTCACGCTCGTAGCGTGAGGCGGGAAAATAGAAAGTCGCCAGGGAAACTATCGCCGGGTCTTCGCGCGCAACTTCCTTGGTTGCGTGCACGAACCAGTTCTCACGAGCGTTGGCGAAGAGGTAGTTAACCTCGAAAGCTCCTTTGTCTGGCCGATCATTGGCCACCATGAGGGCGAGCTCAGCTCCGAAGTCAGCACGCAGGAGTCCGGCCAGCCGCCGCGCGGCGCCACGGGTAATCCGGCAATGCAATTCGTTACCACGCTCGACATGGACGATCGCTGTCTTGCCCTCGAAGTGCTTTGACAGTGCTAGTTGTAAGGCGGAAAAGTCGGTCATTTGAAAACGATCTCCTTGATCCGATTTAGTAACGTTGCCAGCGGCGCCGGCATTGTCAAACCGAGAATGACAAGTACTGACAGTGGCACTAACAAAGGAATCAACCAAGCTCGGCTATCAAGCTCGCCGACATTCACTCCCTCAGGTACCGGACCGTACAGCATATTGTTTAGGTGATTGATAAACGATACGAAAGCCACGACCAGTAACGCCAGCGTCGCTCCCATGAGCCAATAGTGCCTGGTGGTAAATCCTGCGCGAAAGAGCGCAAACTCTGAAATGAAAAGGCCAAAGGGAGGGAGTCCAATTAACGCCAATATTCCGATCGCGAACAACCCGCCCGTCCATGGCATAACCTTGAGCATCCCGCGCACGTCTTTGATCAGCGGCGAGCCGTACTTGAACTCGATTGCTCTAACCAGAAAAAACATCATCGACTTAGCCGCAGTATGATTAATTAAGTGCAGTAACGCGGCGAACGCCCCGAGTGGCCCAAGGCCCAAACCGACACAGATCAGCCCGGCGTGCTCGACGCTGGAGTACGCCAGCAACCGTTTGTAGTTGCGCGCAAGCACTACACTAAACGAGCCGATCAGGATCGAGAGCATACCGAGTGCGAGCAGGAGATTATCGCTAAAGTGACCCCCAACACATGCGTCCACAACCATTTTCCAGCGCAGAAGTGCGTACATCGCGACGGCAAAAAGCGCCGAAGACATCAGAGCACCAAGCGACGAAGGCGACTCACCGTATGCGTCTGGCTTCCAGGTGTGCATGGGGGCGATGCCGGCTTTCGTGCCATAGCCGACGAGGATGAAAACAAAGGACAGACGCATCACCTCCGGGTGCAGCAAAGGAGC
>DASWDX010000105.1:0-17505 GCA_036395055.1 Pyrinomonadaceae bacterium
GATTTGGCGGGTGGCCTTTTCTGGAAAAGTTACTAAATGATCGTTAGCTACGAGGTTGGACCCACTTCCGACCACTTTTGACCACCCAATGCCGGATACTACGCTCCAAGATTTTGAGTGTCAATAGAAAACTCAGTAAAAATTCTAGCTTTTTAGAGTTCGCATCCTTCAGCCGCCAAGTTTGCGTTCGCCTCTTGTCTCCCCGAGAGTGAAGGGACGAATGCGTTGGCTTGGCGTAGCTCATCCGCGGAAAGTCTCTCATAGGCAGCGGTCAGCCCGTGATGTATATTGGCGCGCCATGTTTGCACCTAACATTTCTTGCCTGGTTAACAATTGAATGGACCTTGAGCGCGGTGGATTCGTAGGACTTCTTGTGTTTGGCTTGCTTGCTGCGGGCGCGAACCTGTTGGGGGGCTTCGTGCTAATCAGGTCGGGTGCTCATCGTTTTGGCGAGCGCTTCCTTAAGTATCTTGTGGCGCTGGGCGCGGGATTCATGCTGGCCGCAATATTTATCGAGATAGTCCCGGAAAGCTTTAGCATTTGGACTGAAAACCTCCAGGGCAAAGCAGCAGCCGAAGCTGTTGTTGGCGCGATGACATTACTGCTTGCCGGCTACCTGCTCATTCAACTCTTCGAGCACACGATGGCCCCCCATTTTCACTTCGGCGCCGAAACACACCCCGAGTCTTTTATGCGGCCGTCCGCTGCATACGCGGCAGTCGGTGGCCTTTGGATTCATACCTTCTTTGATGGGGTTTCGATTGCTGCAGCTTTCCTGGTTAACTTCAGGGTTGGCCTGTTGGTTTTCATTGCTATTTTGCTGCATAAGATGCCGGAGGGTTTTACTGTCGCCTCGATCATGTTGGCGTCCGGGCGCTCAACTCAAAAGGCGCTTTGGGCGACAGCAGCTATCGGCGCCGCTACGCTTGCTGGAGTTATCGCCGTAGCGTTGTTGGAAACGAGAATGAATAGCGCGGTCGGTTACGCTCTGCCCTTCTCCGCCGGCGTTACACTCTATGTCGCGGCGAGTGACCTGATCCCGGAAGTGAATCACAAGGAAGAAAAGAACCCCACGGTCTCGATCGTCGTTTTTGTGGGAGTCGCCCTGTTTTATCTATTGCACAAATTGATCGAGGGATAAGCGTTTGAAGTTATAGCGCGAACTATTTTCGCGCCGGCCGGCAGACGGTCGCGCTGGACAATGCGAAATATTTTCTTATTGATAAGGGCATCTCCAGGATCTGATCCGAGCACACGACGTCGCCTGGCACCCTGGCTAATATGTCTGGCATTCGCGTGCGGCCTTCTGTTCGTCGCATCCCAAACTGCGGCAGTTGCGCAAACAGGCCAATCGCCCATCCCTCTTCCCTCTCCATTTACACCTATTGTCGATTACGCCCGTGTTATTGATCCTGATACCGGGCAAAAGCTCGAGGTGATTTATAGAAACCTGAAAGAGCGCGGCAACATTGAATTTGCGGTGGTCACGATTGACACAACCGGCGGTCAGGAGATTGCCGACTATGCATTGAATATTTATCGCGGGTGGGGGATCGGATCAAAGGAAAACGACGGGTTCCTGTTGCTACTGGCAGTGAAGGATCGAAAATACTACACGGAGGTCGGCTACCACCTTGAGGGTGATCTTAATGATGGTTTGGTGGGACAAATTCAACGCGAACGACTGGTCCCGCAACTCAAAAAAGGAAATTACAGCCAGGGTATTTACGACACTGTTCAGGCATACGTGGCAACGTTGGCGGCAAAACGGGAATTCAGTATTGAAGGAATTGATCAGAGCTATGCTTATCGGGGGACTGCGGAAGAGCCAGGGACCGGGCCCCGGTCTGGAGGTCTATCAAGCCCCTGCTGCACGCTGCTCATAGTTCTTGGCATCATCCTGATCCTACTTTCATCGATAAGAAGAGGTGGCGGCGGCCGCGGCGGCGGAGGTGGTTGGTGGACTTGGTTTCTGCTTAGTTCGCTGCTAAATTCCGGTCGCCGCAGTGGGGGCTGGGGCGGATCAAGTAGTGGCTGGGGTGGTGGCGGCTTCGGTGGCGGCAGCTGGGGTGGCGGTGGTGGCTTTGGTGGTGGGTTTGGCGGGGGAAGTGCCGGCGGCGGCGGTGCCGGTGGCGGCTGGTAGCCGACACAATTCGTCAGGATATTCGAGCACTAACACATAATTCAATAGGTACAGACGTATTAATTTGGACTTGATCGGATCTACGTTTATCCGAGACATCTGTGGCCGAATTTGAGATTTCTGTTAGTATCGGTACACACGAACAAACACAATGGCTAAGACAGTTGTTCACGACGCAGTTAATAGTCTCCTGCGTGACCTTCAAGCTACGCATGGTGACAATCTCGCTTCAGTTGTGCTTTATGGCTCGGCGGCCGCTGGTGACCACATTGAACTGCGTTCGGACTACAATCTGCTAATAACTTTGAAGCGAATAACGCCCGAAGATCTACGGCTGGCGCAGCCGCCGATGCGCGAGTGGCAGCGTCTGGGACATCCGTTGCCGGTCTATTTCACCGTTGAAGAGCTATCGGACGCGGCGGATGTTTTCCCGATTGAGTTTCACCAAATGGCCAACGCTCGGGTGGTGCTTCACGGACAAGATCCCTGCGAGTTCATCAAACTCTCGGATGCGAATCTGCGACATCAGACCGAGTACGAGCTGCGCAGCAAGTTGATTCAACTGCGCCGGATGTATATTCCCGCATCGATTTCGATCGAGAAGTTATGTGACTTAATGAGCGACAGCCTCGCCAGCTTTGCGGCTCTGTTTCGCGCCGTGCTAATTCTGCATGGCGAAGAAGCGCCCGTGGCTAAACCCGACTGTGTCCGTGCAACGGTCGGGCGATTCGGACTGGATGCAGACCCGTTTGAAAAGATTTTTGCCTTTCGGGCCAGCAATTACTTGCCCCCAACTGAAAAGGAAGCGAACGACATCTTCGCCGCTTACATGGAGCAGATCGACCGCGTTATCCAGGTTGTCGATGAATTTGGCACCCCGCGCGGGCTGCCCTCGCGGGGACGCCCCGATCCGGCGAAGGATTAGGAGAGATTGAAATGACTCGACGAAGATTATTCTTACTGGCTCTGGTTATCATCATGGCAGCCACGGCCGGCGGCTGCAGCTATAACCTCCTGACCACTAAACATGAGAACGTAAAGGCCAAGTGGTCAAACGTGGAAGTTAATCTGCAACGTCGTTCTGATCTGCTGAACAATCTAATTGAAACGGCCAAACTTGCTGGCGTGCAAGAACAGGAAGTTTTCGGGAAGATTGCCGAAGCGCGGTCGAAACTGCTGAAAGCCACGCAACAAACGCCGCAAGGTGAAGGCGGCGACAAGACTCCGGAGCAGAAGCAGGCAGTGATTGATGCGGCAAACAGTTTTGGCGGCACGATTGGCCGCTTGTTGGTTTTGCAGGAGCAGTATCCGCAATTGAAGTCGAACGAGAATTTTCTGAAGGCACAGGATGAGGTAACGGGAACCGAGAATCGCATCGCGATAGCGCGCAAGGATTACAACGAAGGGGTGCAGGACTACAACACCACGCGCGCGCGCTTTCCCGCTGTGATCTCGGCAAAACTGTTCGGCTTCAAGGAAGAACCTTACTTCAAGGCTGAAGAGGGCGCCACGCAGGTACCAAAGATCGATTCAAACACCTTGCGTCCGGGTCAGGCTCCCGCGCCGAGCCCGTCGAAGTAGTTCGGATGCGCTGGTGAACCTGCGCCGAATGATCAACTATTCAGAAAAAAAAGGCCGCTCCCAAGGGCGGCCTTTGATGCTCGTCAAGCAAGACCGGGCACCGGTGAGATATGGACGTTACAAAAACCACAGATAGCTAAAAGCCGCGCGAGCTGCACATCGCGCAATGGTCGCAGGGTTTGCCGCCGGGTTCGACGCTGCAGGTTTTTTCTTTTTCGAAATAGTCTACGAGCTCAGAAACGACTGCTTCTTCAACACCAAACTTTTCCTGGCTGGGATGCGAGATACTTGCGTTGACGCCGGCGAGCCACGGTGAGTGAGTTAACGGTACCGAGCGCGCGGTGCTCGACTTTGCATGCACGATGTCGGTTGCCATCCGCGAAGCATTCGGCAAACTTGAGTCTATCGGACTCTCCATTGATTCCGAAGTCACCTTCGCTTCGAGTTGCGCAATCTTTATCTGAAGTTCGCTGAGCCCCGCGCGCACGGCAGCGAGTTCTGAAGCGAGTTCCGGTTTGGCTTGAGCGCGCGGTGTTGGTTCAGCGATATTGAGCCGTGAGGGACTGTCACTCGAAACGCGGCGAGCAATTCTTTCCGCAATCTCCCGAGCGTGATCTAATTCCGTGCTCATATTTGTAGGCCAGGCATTCCTGCTGTCAATTCTTCCTTCAAAGGGACGACGTTCCCTGCACTGACAAGCTGACGACTCAAGAAACCGACTGGAAAATCTGTCCTTACCAAGTCCTACTCGTCTTTCAGCAAATCAACATAATCCACCACACCGACGATCGCTGAATCGATCGCCGCACCAGGCTTTCCGGTTGACGCGGTAGACGCGCTCCAACCTTCCTGCACAATCAACACCGTATCGCCGACACCGGCATCGACCGCGTTCAGTGCCAACACCGTTGCGCCGGTTTCTGCGCCTTCGGGAGTAACCTGCTGACAGAGCATCACACTCGCGCTTTCGTAACGCTGATTCTTTTTGGTGGCAACGATGTTTCCGAGGACGCGGGCGAGAATCATGCTCGGCTTCCCTGTGTTACATGCGCATCCGAATCAACGATGCCAATTATGGTGCAATCCGTCGGCGTGTCTTCCCTTTTGAAGGGAAAGCTCGCTTCTTTCCCGCGACACCAGAACACCAACTCACCAACTCCGGCGCCCACCGAATCAATTGCAACCATCGGTTTGCCGATAGGTTCGAGATCTTTGTTCAGAGTTTGCACGACCAGAAGCTTGCGGCCCTCGAGCGAGTCGTTCTTGACGGTTGCCACGACCGTTCCAATAACGCGTGCCAGTTGCATAGTAGGTTGATCGCAAATCATCAATAATAAATAGAACTGATCTTAGACCAGCACGGCCCTCTGTCTATTCACCATTTTTCAATTTACTATTTATACGCCTTTCGTGATGTCCACGGTATCGATCACTCCGACGATTGCGGCATCGACGGGTACATCTTTCATGCCCTGGGCCAGTCGCGCGCTCGAGCCGGCCACGACTAACACCCTTTCGTGGTAGCCGGCGCCGACCGTGTCAACGGCCACGACATAACCCGTCGTATCGCTGCCATCAACATTCACGGGACGCACGATGAGCAGCTTTTTCCCAAGGAGGCGTTCGTCTTTCTGCGAGGACACGACGGTTCCGACAATGCGCGCGATGATCATGCTACCCGCGGTTACCGATTGGTAGCGCGTCGTCCACACTGCCATGCGGACGTGGTATCACGTGGACGCTGACAAGCTCACCTACCCGGCGCGCTGCGGCGGCGCCGGCATCGGTCGCAGCTTTTACAGCAGCAACATCTCCGCGCACAATCGCCGTAACGAATCCCGCGCCAATTTTTTCGTAACCTATTAGAGTAACGTTTGCGGCCTTCACCATGGCATCGGCCGCTTCAATCATCGCGACCAGACCCTTGGTTTCAACCATGCCGAGTGCTTCTTGCATTCAGTTGCTCCTGTAATCGGTAAATGATAAATCGTGAATGGTAAATAGTAGACGACTTTCCAACCATTTACCATTCACCATTTGCTATTCACCTCGACTAACTGCTTGAGTTAATAGTTCCACCAACTCTTCGCGGGTGAGCGAAATCTTTCCCGAGCCGTTTGTTCCCGATCGGTCGTAATAATTTCTCGGCGCCGGGCGATCGCCGCTCGGGCACGACATCTGTGTCTCGTGCAGATAGCCACAAGCCTGGCAGCGCGCGTTCTCGCCAAGATAACCGGCTGCTTCACGCACGTTGATCAGCTTTTCAATCGCGTCCGCGGGCAAATTCTTCGAGCCGCCGAGGATGCGCGCGAGTATTGCAATCCGCGCTGTGTGCTCAAGTGTCTCCAATCTGTCGAAGGCTTGCCACAAATCAGATCCGTAAGCTACCGCGCCGTGGTTAGCCATCAACAAAGCATTGTGGTACTTCACCAATGGACGCATTGCCTCGGTTAGTTCGTCGGTCGAGGGAGTTCCGTAGGCCGCGAGCGGCACGCATCCAAGTGTGAGAATAACTTCGGAGAGAATCGGCTGATCGATTGCGAGTCCGGCAACTGCGAAAGCGGTGCCGTGGGGTGGATGCGCGTGACAGACGGCCATGACATCAGGCCGCTCCTCGTAAATCAGCAGATGCATTGCCAACTCGCTGGAAGGCCTGCGATTTCCGAGTGGCTTCCCAGACGCGTCCGTCACGGCCAGTGAATCTTCTGTCATGCGTCCCTTGCAGATCATCGTCGGCGTAGCGACTATCCGGCCGTCATCAAGGCGCACGCTGACGTTGCCGTCAGACGAGACAACATAACTGCGCTCGTACAACAAGCAGCCTATGTTTACAATTTCACGCCGTGCGGTTTGCTCGTCCATTTCGTTCGGGACAGTTTACAATTCGTGTTCGTTAATCTCGCTTAGCTCTTCTGTCTGCGCCTTACGTTTGTGGTTTGTCACCGCGCTACGCTGCGGTCGCGCCAGGTAGTAGGAAAGCGATTCCAGCGATGTCGTTAAGTCAACGGTCTTAACTTTCACATCGAGACGGGCATTAAGCGATGCTGGTGCGAAGTTTAAGACTGCCTTGATCCCCGCGGACATAATTTGGTTGAGCACCTTTTGCGCGACGCGAGCGGGGACGGCGATAACCATTACGTCGATTGACTCGTTGCCGACGAGGCGTGGCATCTTTTTCACGTCGTGAATCATAATTCTATCTTCGCCGACGCGTCGTCCAATTTTCGCTTCGTCATTATCAAATAGCGCCACCACAGTGAAGTTGGATTTGCCAAAGCCTTTATAGTTTGCCAGCGCCGTACCTAACCTGCCCGCGCCCACAATGCCCACGCGATGAGGCCGGTCGAGACCGAGAATCTTCGTTATGTGCTGACGCAAGTCTTCAATGTTGTATCCCACGCCGCGCACCCCAAACTCGCCAAAGTAACCAAGGTCTTTGCGAATTTGAGCTGAATTCAGATTGAACTGTTCCGCCAGCGCTTGCGACGAGATGCTTTTTATCCCAGCCGCAGAAAGCGTGTTCAGGCAGCGAAGATAAATGCTTAATCGATTCGTGGTTAGTTCTGAAATCTTTTCTGACTTCATCTTGAGGGAACCCGGCTGTCAAGTATAGACCCAATGCGAGGCGAATGGTAACAACCAGGTTTCGACTCCTGGTTTTAAGGTTCGAGTTCCCGAGTCTACGGTTGCGAATGTGGGGTCTTGCTTTTGCCGACATATCTTGAACTCCAAACCCGAACACCAACCCGAAACTTGAAACTTGAAACTTAGCGAGCGTTGCCGAATGCTATATCCATAAACTACAATCGCGACGTTTCAACCCCAGGGCCTTCAAAACCTTCGCTAATGATTGCACACTTGTCCGGCACTCTTTTGTCCAAGCAAGCAACGTCTGTAATTCTTGATGTCGGCGGCGTAGGCTATGAAATCACCATTCCCGTTTCAACCTTTTACGATCTCGACGAGGAAGGCTCAATCGTAAAGCTGCGCATCTACACTCACGTGCGCGAGGATGCACTTCAACTTTACGGATTCAAGACGGCCCGCGAACGTGAACTGTTTATGCGTTTGATCTCGGTGAGTGGCATTGGGCCGAAACTGGGAATAACTTTGCTTTCGGGAATGAGCGCGGACGAAATGATCGCGTCAATCAGAACCAACAATTTAGCGCGTCTGACATTGATTCCGGGAGTTGGTCGAAAAACTGCCGAGCGCCTGGTAATGGAGCTACGTGATAAAGTTGCTTCGTTATCGTCGGCCCAGCTTGAGGAAGAACTGGGCGCAAAGACCCCAGAAGGCGCGGCGCTGCCCACCGAGGACTCGACGCGTTCAGATGTGCTCTCCGCTCTCTTGAATCTGGGTTATCAACGCAGCTCGGCGGAAAAGGCCGTCACTGCGGCGCTTGACGAAGGGGACGATATTTCAGTGGAGTCGATCTTGCGGCGAAGTCTCCGCAAGCTGGCAAAAGTCTAAGGCCGTTGTGACGTAAATGTCAGTTTGCGTCTCAGCTGACTACTGTATCCGCCGCAAACCAACAGGCTCGCGTTACAAAAGTTATGACAACAGAAGGACCAGCACGGCTGAGAGATGCATCGATGAGCGACGATGAACAGCAATTTGAATTGACCGTTCGTCCAACTAAGCTTACGGAATATATAGGCCAACGGCAGGTAAAAGAAAATCTTCGCGTGTATATGAAAGCTGCTCTTAAACGCAAAGAAGCGCTTGATCACGTGTTGCTAACCGGTCCCCCCGGCCTCGGTAAAACCACTCTCGCGAACATTATTGCCCACGAAATGGCGGCCGTGCTGCATTCGACGGCCGGCCCCTCGATTGAAATACCTGGCGATCTGGTTGGCCAACTAACTAATCTGCAAAAAGGTGACGTGCTGTTCATCGACGAGATACATCGCCTCAATCCAGCAATTGAAGAGAAGCTTTACCCGGCGATGGAAGACTACGAGTTTGACCTCATGATTGGGCAGGGAGTGGTGGCGCGCACGCAAAAGATACGGTTGGAAAAATTTACCTTGATCGGCGCCACTACTCGTCCCGGCCTGCTCACAGCGCCGCTTCGCGACCGTTTCGGAATTGCCTTTCATTTGGACTTCTATCCGCCTGAGGATTTGGAAGTTATTTGTAAACGTTCAGCTCAGATCCTTGCAGTGGAAATAGACGAACAAGGCGCGCGCGAAATCGCCAAACGCTCGCGCGGCACACCTCGTATAGTTAACCGTTTGTTGCGACGTGTGCGCGATTACGCTCAGGTGGATTACGACGGTCACATTACACAGGAAGTGGCAAAGGATGCGCTCAATCGCATGGAGGTGGATAAGTTTGGACTTGACGAAAGGGACCGCAAGTTCATGATGACAATAATTGAAAAGTTTGACGGTGGCCCGGTTGGGATCGGTACCATCTCTGCGTCAATTCACGAAGAAAAAGATTCAATCGAAGAAATTATCGAGCCTTACCTAATTCAAATCGGGTTTCTCGACCGCACTCGACGCGGGCGCATGGCTACTCGCCTCGCCTACGAACACTACGGAATAGTCCCTTCCAATTCCCTCAAGCCCAGCCTGTTCGATTCTCAGTGAAGAATTTGTTACGGTGTGTTTCATCAATTGGTTTTCGGCCTGGCTGGTCACCCGAGGCCGGCGATGGCGTTCACCGGCTTGGAGTTCCCAATGAGAAGACTCTCGTCATTCTCGCGTCATACCTTCGGCGTTCGCAATCGCGGACCATGGCGCTCAATCATCAGCCACTCGTTGCATCAGTTTCACGAGAATGATCTGTTTACCTCAGCTGCAGCCATGAGTTACTTCGGTCTGATGGCTCTCTTCCCCGCGTTGCTCCTGATGCTCGCCTTAAGCAATCGTATTGCCGCGGCCACCGAGTTGCTGAGCCATGCTGTGGAAGTTTATCCGGGCTCGGGAAAATTTTTGCGTGAGACGATCGGCTCAATGTCTGCGGTTGGGACGGGTGTGATCATCACGTGTGTAGTCGTAACTATTTGGGCCGGCTCCTGGGTCTTCGCCGTCATAGAACGCGCACTCAACAGGATTTGGGGAACAACCGCGCGGACCTTTTGGCACGGCCGCGCACTAACTGTCGGCATGATCGGAATAGTTGGAGTGCTTCTCGCCTCTTCGGTGCTGGTCGCTTCATTGGTTGTTGGCCTGCGCGAGATGGCAAGCAGAATTTCTCCACGGCAAGCCGCGCATTATCCCCTGCTACTTTCTGTTAGTAGCGTATTCTGGCAAGGCGTTTTCGCTGTCGCCAGTTTTTTAATAACGGTAACTTTGTTTGTCGTAGTCTATCGCTTTATGCCGAAGGCGGAAGTGACTCTGCGAGACACCCTACCGGGCGCCATTATCGGCGGCTTGTTGTGGGAAATTGCGAAATATGTTTTTGCCTGGACACTCAATTATTTTCACTACGACCAGATTTACGGATCCGTCGGGGCTGTCGTCGCGGTGTTGACCTGGAGTTATGTGTCGAGTTTGATTCTGTTGTTTGGCGCCCAACTTACAGCTGTGTTTCATCGAGAGCACCCACATTACCCAACTCCCGCCCAACTACCACTCACTTCGTAAGATGCGCCTCTCTGATTTCGACTATGAGCTTCCCGATGAATTGATCGCGCAGCAACCACTCGAGCAGCGCGATGCGTCGCGAATGCTAGTCCTGAATCGCGCAACACAGACGTGGAAAGATTCCACCTTTGAACACCTTTCCGAATACATTAGTCCGGGTGATGTCGTAGTAGTTAACAACACGCGAGTTTTCCCAGCGCGGCTAATCGGACAGCGCGATCCCTCGGGCGGTCGCGTTGAAGTTTTGCTATTGCGTAAGGTCGAGGCGGCGGACGCTTACTCAATTTGGGAAGCTCTGCTGCGACCGACGCACCGATTGAAGGATGGTGCGCGACTGCGCTTTGGCGATTCTCATTTGCGCGCTGTAGTGCTGGAAACTTCAGCAAAGGGACTCCGGCTTCTAAGATTTGAGGGTGGTAAAACAATCGAAACTCTATTGAATGAGCGAGGAGAGACGCCGTTGCCTCCGTATATTCGACGCCCGAAGGGGACATCCGCCCAGGATAGGGAACGTTATCAAACAGTATTCGCACGTGAAAGAGGGGCCATTGCCGCACCTACGGCCGGTCTTCATTTCACGCCTGAGGTCATCGCCGCATTACGTGCGCGCGACGCACAGGTGGCCGAAATCACGTTGCATGTTGGCTACGGAACGTTTGAGCCAGTGCGCGTTGACGACATCAAGCAACATCGAGTCGCTGCGGAGTTCTTCCAAATTCGCCCAGGTGCCGCCGAAGTGATTAACGAGAGTCGAGCGCAGGGTGGAAGAGTTTTCGCCGTTGGGACGACGACGGCACGCGCGCTTGAGTCAGCCCTTAATGCTGAGGGAAGGATTGAGCCGGCAGAAAGGGAGACACAGCTCACGATTACGCCGGGTTACCAATTTCGTATCACCGATGCCCTGCTGACGAATTTTCATTTGCCGCGCTCGTCGCTGCTCCTGCTTGCTTCCGCCTTTGCCGGCCGGGATTTCACACTGGCTGCTTATCGTTATGCGGTTGCGGCGCGCTTTAGATTTTACAGCTACGGCGATTGTATGTTTGTGATCTAGTGATCCTTAAAACGATGGTGATAAACTATCGGAGAACGCTGAAATGACAATTGGGCTCTGACTCCGATGGCTGTACTCAAGAAAATTCGTTCGCGCTGGTGGTCTCCCGGCGCCGAAGATTATCCGCTCGAGCCGGAACAAACTCTGCCGCCGGCAGTCGGTCTCCACTATGACATTCGCCCACTGACCATTTCCCACCTCGACGAATGTTGGCGACTGGATCAGCGTTGCTTCGTCGATGGCGAAGCTTACAGCCGGGAAACGTTTGAATACCTCTTAACGGCTGCCGAAGCAGTTGCATATCGTGCGACCACTCCAGCTGGATCTATGGTCGGATTTGTTATCGGCCTCGTTGAACCTGACCATACAGGACACATCACTACGGTCGGAGTGGCACCCGATCATCGCCGGCGGCGGCTGGCAAAGCGTCTCATGGCAGAAGTCGAAAAGGGCTTCAGACAGCGCCGTGTTCGCATTGTGCGCCTGGAAGTGAGGTCGCTAAACATTGCGGCACAAAAGCTTTATGAAAACCTGGGATATGCGGTAACGCAGCGGCTGCCGAAATACTATTCAAATGGCGGGGATGGCTTATTGATGCTCAAGTCGCTCGACTAGTCCGCGTGATGCTAAGACCACGCGAGCGTTCGGCTGATCTCAAGTTGTTTACAAATCTGAATTGAGTTCTGAAATCCTGAGATCTTACAGTTCCAAACTTCAACCTTTGCGCAGTTCCGTTAACACCTGCTTGGCCACAGCCTTCAACGTATCAAAGACACCGGCACCAGTGGACGCAACGGCCTCAACTATGGGTTCTTGTTTGCGCCTCAGTTCAGCGGAAAGATCTTCGACGGGAATAATGTTTGGAAGGTCGCGCTTGTTGAGCTGAAGAACGTACGGAAGCTTCATCAGATCATAACCCTGCGCCTGAAGGTTTTCTTCAAGATTATAAAGCGACTCAACGTTCGCATCCATCCGCTCCTCTTGCGAGTCAGCAACGAATACTACGCCATCAACGCCCTTCAAGATAAGTTTACGTGAGGCGTCATAAAACACCTGACCCGGAACTGTATAAAGATGAAACCTCGTCTTGAAACCTCGCACTGTTCCCAGTTCGAGGGGCATAAAATCGAAAAATAGAGTCCGATCCGTTTCCGTCGCCAGGCTAATAAGTTTGCCGCGAGCCTGAGGCGCCGTCGACTCGAAGATATGCTGGAGGTTTGTCGTCTTGCCGCAGAGTCCAGGTCCGTAGTAGACGATCTTGCAGTTGATTTCCCGAGAAGCGTAATTGATGAAGGTCATATGTTACTTACTCTTGGTTAGTATTTATTGGAACAGACTATCGATGTCTTCATCCGTAATTTCGCCGAATGCCGAGTCTTCATCGTTGAATTCAGCCTTACTGATCTCGTCAACCATCGCCGACAATTGGTGCGAGACCTGCCTACTTCTCAACTTCACGAGACCCAAACTCGAGCGCTCGTCGAAAACGACGATGAGGAGTAGTCGACCGATGACAGATATATGTATGCTTTCTCGTTCGCCTTCATGGGAAAGCGTGGGAAACTCTTTTTCGCCGATTAGTTGAGCCATGCCCCCTGTCGCGGCGACATTTCCCGCGGCCAATGAAGCTAGACTTGTTGTGTCAAGATTTCCTATTTCGCCCTGAGCAGCGATCTCCTGACCATCCTTGTCCACAAGAAAGACGACCCTGGCCGCCGAGTCCATGCGGAGTCGGGCAAGTACGGCCTTGATTTGGTGATACTGCTGCTCACGGAGCAGAAGAGGCGTGTCTGCCATTAGTACAGCTTTCTTTTTAGGATAAGGGAGGCTAAGGACAAGTGGCGGGGCGGCTAGGTTCAGAACGGCGGCTTTAACATTCAAGCCGCTGAAAGGAAAGCGCTTTTGGCTACCTTGTGGTCTCACCGCGGCTGGCTATCTCCGTCGCCCTGACGCCGCAAGGCAATGTAGCACAGCCAACAATGTGCTTCAAGTGTTTTCCATTGTTTGTGCCAATTCGGTCCTAGAGGGGCAGAGGTAGTCCGTTGTTGGCCGGGGAATGGCTCTTTTCGTTGATTTAGAACCGAGGCTATGTTACTCTGCCACCGCAACTTCCAGAGTGCTGTGTCCATATTATCCTTTCAATCTTAGCTTCGAAATGAGTGCAGTCACCAAAGGTTTGAGACGTTCAACGTCACGCGCGGCTACGCGAAGGTCGTCGCCTAAATCTGCGGCGAAGCGACGCATCGTGACCGCTAAAATTGCACGTCCCAAAGCAAAGAGAGCGATTGCGCAAAAAGCAGGGGCGCGCAAAACCACGAGAACGAAAGTTGCGTTGAAGAGTAGGCCCAGGAAAAAAGTCGCGGCGAAAAAGAAGCTTGCTACGAAACAAGCTGTCCCAAAAAAAGCGATTGCTCGCAAGGTAGCTCCTCGAAAACCAACAGTAACTGCACAAAAAAAATCTGTCGCTCCCAGAGTCAAAACGACTCAGAAGCTCGCGGCGGTGCGCGCACCACGACCCGCAACTATAATTCAGGCACCACCGCGGCAACCGACAGTTGATGAAGCTGCTGCTCTAAAGGCCTTCGAGCGAGCCCATAAAGAATTCACGCGCGGTCGTTTCGGTGAAGCGCGTAATCAATTTCGTGCACTATTAGATAAGTACTTCCAGGTTTCGGAAGTAGCAGCGCGTGCGCGCACATATCTTGCGGTGGCAGATGCGCGGCTCCGAACCGAAAGCATACTTCCGCGTGATGCTGACTCACTTTATGATCGTGGTGTAATCGAACTCAATCGCGGTGAATATGTAGCTGCACAGGAAATGTTTGAGCGCGCGCTCAAGCGCGAGCCCGAAGCAGCACACATTCATTACGGATTGGCAGCCACGCGTGCACGTTTAGGTTCTGTCGATCTGGCGCTTCAATCGCTCCAGCGCGCATTAGATCTTCAGCCCACGCTACGTGTGCGCGCGCAACACGATCAGGATTTGACTTCACTACGCAATGATCCTGACTTTGATAGACTCGTTTTTCAGCCCCGCCTTTAGTTTTTCTACCAGAAGCTTACGCCTTTGCTTGGTTATTCCGTACACTTATGCAGTTTCAAAGCCTTCGACTTTTAGGTATCATTCCGCGAAGTGAGAAAGCGCCAGCCGACGGAGAATTAGCTCTTGCATTATTGGTCTGAAGAAAATCGTGCTCTAAACCTCGTCGCATTGGGGGGCGGCACTGGGCTTTCGACCTTGCTTGCCGGCTTAAAGTGTCTTGTCAGCGACTTACCCTCCGGCGAGGGCTGGATTGCAAATCTATCTGCAATCGTCACCGTATCCGATGACGGCGGAAGTTCGGGACGCTTGCGAGATGAATTGCAAATGCTGCCTCCCGGTGACATTCGCAACTGCATGATTGCGCTTTCCGAAGATTCGAACTTGTTATCGCGCTTGTTTCGTTATAGGTTTCGAGGCAAGGGTGAACTTGGTGGCCATAGTTTCGGTAACCTCTTTTTAGCGGCGCTGACGGAGGTCACCGGTGATTTCACCGAAGCAGTCAGATTGTCATCGGAGGTTTTGGCAAGCAAGGGGCACATCTATCCGGCCACTATTAGTGATGTGCGATTAGTGGCTGAACTCGCAGATGGAAACATTGTGCGTGGCGAAACTCAGATTTCCGCATCGCGCGTTCCGATTCGCCGTTTACGTCTGGAGCCTGAACAATGTTTGCCACTTCCCGAAGTATTGAAAGCGATCCGGGCGGCGGATGTCATAACCGTGGGACCGGGCTCGCTTTACACGAGCATCCTGCCAAACTTGCTCGTGGCGCGCGTTGCGGCCGCTATCGGCGAAAGTCGCGCCACCAGGATCTTCATCTGCAACTTGATGACTCAGCCAGGCGAGACAGACAACTATACCGCGCGTCAACATCTGGAAACTATTAAGACCTATGCTCCAGAGATTCACTTCGATTTTGTAATCGTCAACAACAGACGCATCACCAGGGAACAGGCTGAGCGTTATGCCTTGGAAGGTGCGTATCAAATAGGCATGGACAACGATTCGATCGACAGCGTGTTGGATCAATCAACGCAAGTGATTCGTACCAATCTTCTCGAAGACAGTGAAAAGGTGAGGCACGACTCGGCGCTTTTGGCGCGAGTTGTGCTCGCTTGCAAGCAACAATCTTCCTCACAACCTGCTGTGCCCGCATAACCCATGGAGAAGGACCAGCTTTTGCAGCCCCGCCAACCTGATCAACCGCTCAATATACTCATTCTCGCAGCCGGACTCGGGACAAGGATGAAATCCAGGCGAGCCAAGGTTCTTCACGAACTAGACGGGCTCCCCCTGATCACCTATGTCTGTCGCACCGCGCGGTCGCTCAGCCCGGAAAAGATTTACGTGGTCGTCGGGCACCAAGCCGCTGAAGTCGAACGGGCCGTGCAAGCTGAAGCAGAGTATTTGGCAGAGTTTGTTACGCAAACTGAGCAGCGTGGAACCGGCGACGCCGTGATGGCGGCGCGAACGAAACTCGAAAATGTCGATTCTCTGGTGCTTGTGCTGTCAGGAGATGTGCCGCTAATTCGAGCTGACACGCTGAAAAATTTCATCAGCCAGCATCGTGCCAGCGGCGCTGCCTGCTCAATTCTCAGTGTACGTCTGGAAAATCCGTCGGGCTACGGCCGGATCGTTCGTGATGAAAATGAGCAATTCCTTCGTATAGTGGAGCAGAAAGACGCTACGGCCGAGGTGCAAAAACTTAAGGAGATCAACTCGGGTATCTATTGCTTTGCTTCGCGCCAACTGTTTGCTGCGCTCAAACGCGTCAAACCCTCGAATAAACAAGGCGAATACTATCTAACAGACGTCCCGCAAATACTTCTATCCGATGGCAAAACGGTTAATGTCTATCTTCACGGTGATGCTCGAGAAGTGTCAGGCATAAATTCACGGGCCGAGTTGGCGGAGTTCGAAAACCTGCTACGCCGTGGCACTATACGCAAGCTCATGATTGACGCCGGCGTAACTTTTCTAGATCCGACGCGCGCTTACATCAGCGCTGAGGCACAGGTGGGCCGCGACTGCGTCATATATCCCGACGTTTCAATCGAAGGCAAGTCGGTGATCGGCGAAGGCTGCCAGATTCGATCCGGAACGCGGGTTACAAATTCGCGTCTGGGAAACGGTGTTGTCGTAAAAGATCATTGTGTGATTATCGATTCGGAAATTGAGTCAAACTGTTCTGTCGGTCCGTTTGCCCACTTGCGCATGAATGCGCTTCTGAAAGAAGGTTCTGTCGTTGGCAATTTTGTCGAGGTAAAGAAATCGCGGCTCGGCCGTGGCTCAAAGTCGATGCATCTAACCTATCTGGGAGATGCAACCATCGGTGAGAGAACAAATATTGGCGCCGGCACTGTGACTTGTAACTATGATGGCAAAGACAAGCATCCAACAATTATCGAAGACGACGTCAGAATCGGTTCAGACACAATGCTGGTGGCGCCGGTCAGAGTTGGCAGAGGCTCTGTTACAGCCGCGGGCTCAGTCGTCACAGAGGATGTGCCGCCCGACACGCTTGTCGCCGGCGTTCCGGCAGTTGTAAAGAAACGACTGAAAGCAGTGAAAGGTGAAAAGTAATAGGTAAAAAGAAAACCGATCTGGGCTCTCGCGCTACACTCGGATTTTTCGATTCTTTTCACTCTTGACTCTTCACTTTTCATTTTTCAGTAAGGAACATTATGTGTGGAATCGTTGGCTACGTTGGAAATAAGCAGGTTGTGCCGCTCATCATAGATGGTCTGCGTAAGCTTGAATATCGGGGCTACGACTCTGCTGGTATCGCGGTAGTGAATGAAAGTCACGATCTCGAAATTCGACGAGCCGAAGGAAAGCTACGAAATCTCGAGGAAGTTATCCGATTAAGTCCATTGGACGGCACCTATGGCATTGGCCACACGCGCTGGGCTACTCACGGCCGTCCCACTGAAGAAAACGCGCATCCCCACCGCGACTGCTCCGGACGGATTGTCGTTGTTCACAACGGCATTATCGAAAATTATCTGCAACTTAAAGAGCAACTACGCAAAACCGATCACCAGTTTGTTACTGAAACAGATACCGAGATCATCGCCCATTTGATCGAAGA
>DASWDX010000106.1:0-7102 GCA_036395055.1 Pyrinomonadaceae bacterium
ACCTTGTTCCGCACCTTCGGCGCTGAGCGGCTCCTTGGAATCGTTGATCCACGCCCTCACGGACGTGGCTATTTAATACCGGCCCCTTCGGGCCTAAGACGTCAGTTTCCAAACCGATATTTCTCTGTAGATCGGCCAGTAAATTTTTTTGGACTTGTTCAGAGTTTCCTATAAGCACTACTCTCTTGCCAGATGTTCAGCAGTGTCAAAAAGCACCAAAGCATTAGGGTTCAATCTTTCATTTTAGCCATCTGCCTGACGTTTTGGACCTTTCTTGCTTGCCCTGCCTTAGGTCAGGTCGGCTCACCAACAGCAGTTCGAAACAACGACGTGGCAACCGACTTTCCGGTAACCTTCACAGATATTGCCGGCGCGGCAGGCCTGTCGACTCCAACCATCTACGGCGGAATAGATCGAAAGCGATTCATCATTGAGACTAATGGCTGCGGCGTTGCTTTTTTCGATTATGACAATGACGGCTGGATGGATGTTCTAATCTTGAGCGGGACTCGTCTTGAAGCTCTTCTCGACGGACCGAAACCAACCAACAGGTTATATCGCAACAACCGCAACGGTACATTTACCGAGGTCACCGACAAGGCAGGTCTAAGGCGCAACGGCTGGGCGTCGTCTGTATGCCTTGGCGACTATGAGAACGACGGTTACGACGATCTGTTCATAACCTATTGGGGTCAGAACGTTCTTTACCGCAACAACGGCAACGGCACCTTCACCGATCTGACACAAAAGGCCGGCTTGTCAACGACGCTCACACGCTGGGGATCGGGCTGCACTTTTGTTGACTACGACCGAGATGGAAAACTTGATCTCTTCGTGGCCAACTACTTGAAATTCGATATTGCCAACACACCCGAGCCGGGCAAGGGCACGAATTGCACCTGGAAGGGAGTCGCGGTCAACTGCGGTCCAAAAGGATTGCCGACCGACACAAATCTGCTCTACCACAACAATGGTAACGGAAGGTTTACTGATGTGTCAGAAAGTTCCGGGATCGCAAAGGTGCAAGGCCATTATTCCATGACGGCCACCACGACCGACTTCAATACTGATGGCTGGCCAGACATTTACGTAGCCTGTGATTCGACGGCAAGCACACTTTATCGTAACAACCATGATGGCACGTTCACGGATGTGGCAGTGGAAGCGGGTTGCGCTTACAACGAAGACGGGCAGGCACAGGCGGGTATGGGAGTGGCAACGGGCGATTACAATGGCGACGGCCTGATTGATATTTTCAAGACCCACTTCTCCGACGATCTACCTGCGCTGTACAAAAACATTGGACGAGATTTTTTTGACGATGCATCGAGGGCCGCCGGTTTCGACCATACCCGCTACGTGGAATGGGGCACCGGTTTTGCCGATTTTGACAACGATGGCTGGCCGGACATCCTGATCGCTACCGGTAATGTGTATCCGGAGGTTGAGAAGATCTTTAAAGAGTATCCGCATCGCGGACCGCGCCTGCTATATCAGAATCTGCGTAACGGCAGGTTCAGAGAAGTAACAGCCTCGATAGGCCCAGGCATCCTGTCTCCAAAATCAAGTCGTGGCTGCGCTTTTGGAGATTTTGACAACGACGGCGACATCGATGTGTTGGTGATGAACATGAACGAGCCGCCGCTGTTGCTGCGCAATGAATACATCAACGAGCGCAGTGCTGGGCCCAACAACTGGCTAAAGCTGAAACTGATCGGCACGAAGTCAAATCGCAGTGCCATTGGAGCGCGAGTGCTATTGAGGGCCGGCTCGCAGTTGCAAGTTCAAGAGGTTACCAGCCAATCCAGTTACTACTCGCACAACGATCAGCGCCTTCACTTCGGGCTGGGAGAGCATGAAAAGGCCGACGTGATAGAGATCCGTTGGCCCAGCGGCCAGACTGAGAAGCTGAAAAACATCATGGCAAATCAGATACTGACAATCAAAGAAAAAAGCGGAGTTGAGAGATAGTCGGTTGGTCCTAACATCAAGGTGCGGTGCTTTCCCTATCGGGTGGCTTGGAAACGACCTGGATTAACCATTCAACGAGCGGCAGCATAAAGCCCAGGGTGGAGCGCAGCGAAACCCTGGGTGTAATGAGCCAAAATCTTCTAAGCCCGCGGAGCGGGCGACAGAGTTTGAGCGGCACACTCTGTCGCCCGCTCTGCGGGCTGCGATCATCAACCGTTGTAACCCAGGGTTCCGCTGCGCTCCACCCTGGGCTTTATGCTGCCGCCTGCTTCCGCAGGCTCATTGAAGGGATTCACTCAGATTGCTCGCACCCAAGCTAATAGGTCAAAACCTTGCTAAAGGAACCAGAAGTTGATGGTTTGTTTCACTGACCACTCGCAAATGACCACCTACGGCAAAGGTTTAACTCGCGGATTTAATTCTTTGGCCTTTTGATACGCGGCCCGTGCTGCTTCCGGTTCACCCTTTTGCTGCAAGGCCCTGGCGAGATTGTAGTAAGTTTGCGCGTTTGTAGGGTCGAGTTTAACGGCCGCCTGGAATCTCTCAACTGCCGCATCAATGTTGCCTTCTTTTAGGTGGCCCAGACCAGTATTCATGGCGAAATTGGCAGCCTGCTGGTTTGTCCTGACCTGGTTAAGTCGCGCGGCCTCTTGAAACTCGGCGCGGGCGGCTTCAATGTCGCCCTTCTGCCTCAGGGTGTTGCCGAGTGTGTTGTGGATCTCGGCCGCATTGGGCGCAAACTTGAGCGCGTCGCGAAACGCCGCTATTGCGCCATCTAAGTCACTCTGCTGTTGCAAGACTGTTCCCAGGGCGTAGTGAGCTTCGGCATAATCGTTCTTCACCGCAATCGCCGAGCGGAATGCCGCTGCGGCATCCGCCAAACTGGATTGCTGTAGAAGTATTGCACCCAGCGCGTAATGGGCCTCATGTAATGAAGGCTTAAGGGCGATGGCCTTTCGCAGTTCAGCAACCGCGTCGTTAAGCGCATCCTTCTGCTTCAGGGCGAGGCCCAGATTGTAGTACGCTTCGGCGTCATCAGGCACAAGCCTGATCAGCTTCCGATACTGCGTCACCGCACCCGCGTAGTCGCCTTTCTGAATTAGCGTCATGCCAAGGTTGTGATGCGCCACCAGATTATTCGGATCGAGTTTTAGAACAGCATTAAACTCCACGATAGCTGCTTCCGGATCGCGCTTCTGGACCAGCGCCAGGCCGAGGTCGTTATGAGCCTGGACGAAATCAGGTTTCAGGTTGATGGCTGACCTAAACGCCTCGATCGCGCCGTCAAGATCATCAATCTGCTGCAAGGCCTGGCCCATCGCCTGGCGCGGCTCGATCATATCGGGTGCGAGTTTGATAGCCGTGTCCAATTCGCTGATTGCGCCTTCAAGGTTGCCGCTCTTTTGCAGCGCCCGTCCCAGATAGTAGTGAGCGTTCGCATGGTCAGGCATGAGCTTCGTTGCCGTTGTCAAGGCAGCGATCGCACCATTGACATCATTAGAAAACCAGCGGGCCGCCCCAAGATAGTATTGTGCTTCCGCCAAATCGGGTTTGAGCCGAACCGCTGTTTCAAATTCCGAGATCGAATCTTGAAGCTGATTCTTCACGCCGAGCGCATAGCCAAGGTAGGAGTGGGCTTCAGCGACATCTGGCTTAAGCCTAACGGCTTCGCGAAACTGGCCAATCGCCGATTCCAGGTCTCCCATCTGTTGATACGTCGCGCCCAGTAATAGACAGGCGTCTACTTCATTGGGTTTGAGCACGATCGCCTGTTTAAACGCCGCAATAGCCCCAGCAAAATCGCCCCTATGTTGTAGCACGGAGGCAAGTCCAAGATGGGCTTCGTAAAGGCGGGGATTGATTTGGATAGCCTTACGGAACGATTCTCCGGCCTCGTTGATCTTGCCTTTCCTCGCCAGTGCAAAGCCGAGCGCGTTATAAGCAGCAGCAAACCTTGGGTTCAGCTTTGTTGCCAGCGACAACTCTGCAATTGCCTGGTCTAACTCCTGCTTTTCTAAAAGCTGCATCCCAGTTTGATAATGTTGGTCAGCTCCGGGCGTTGAGATTCGGCGCTGTCCCTGCGCCGTAACAGGTACAAGCAGAAGAAGAGTAGACAGCACCAGCCAGGCCTGAATTGCTTGTTTGGAAAACGGGTACTTCATCAATGCCAGTCTATTTCTTGAAGGATGTTTTTCGCACGATGCCGGCGCCTTCTTTCACAGTGATGAGCTGGTTCGCAGCCAGATCGTCAAGCGTATCGATTTGACCGCTGGGCCAGCGAATCTCAATGGTCTTGATAGCCTTGTTATTACCCAGTCCGAAATGGACACGAAGATCATTCTGGGAGTAATAGCTGCCGCCGCTGCGCACTTCATCAATCCGGGTACCGTCCGCTGTCACGCATTTAATGCGTGCTCCAATCCCATCGCGATTTGATTTAACGCCAATCGCCTTAATTTTGATCCAGTTGTTCTGGTTGGTTGAGTCGGCACGAAGAAGTTCCGGGGGAGCGTTCACGGAGTTGATCAGGATGTCTATGTCTCCGTCGTTGTCATAGTCGCCAAAGGCAGCGCCACGAGAAGCGTTCGGCAGCATGACCGCCTCTCCGGCTTCATCGGAGACATCGGCAAAATGGCCGTCCTGGAGATTGCGATAAAGTACCTTACGCTGAGCATAGCCGGCTTCGGTCGTAAGTGTTTCCACTTCCGGATAGACGTGGCCATTGACTAGAAAGATGTCGGGCCAACCATCGTTATTCACATCAACGAATCCACAGCCCCAACCCAGCCAGCGCGTGTACAATCCTATTCCTGCCGGATAGGTTACGTCGTCGAACGCTGCCATACCGGTATTGCGATACAAAGACGAGGTGTCTCCGGAGAAGTTGGTCTTGAAAATATCCAACCATCCATCGCGGTCGTAATCGCCCGCAGTCACTCCCATCCCGGCCTGAGGCTTTCCGTCGATACTAAAAGCGCAGCCCGCCTCAACACCAATGTCGGTGAACGTGCCGTTCTTATTGTTGTGGTAAAGCGCTGCGGGCGCCGAATCGTTTGCTACGTAAATCTCCGGCCAGTCATCATTATCAAAATCTGCTACCAGAACCCCGAGGCCATAAGTGCCATTGGTTTTCGTAATTCCCGCCTTTTCTGAAACGTCCGCAAACGTCCCGTTTCCGTTATTGTGATAAAGAGCATTGACGCCGCCCTTAAGCCCCGGGGGACCACATGCAACCATGACGCCCTTGTATAGACACGGACCGGTTTCAGGCAGCGGGGCTGTTCTCAGGTCGAGGTCGATGTAGCTGGCAACAAAAAGATCCAGCAATCCGTCCCGGTCGTAGTCAACGAAAGCACAGCCCGAACCCCAACGCGTGCTGTTGTTAGCGACTCCGGCTTTCTCAGCTAGCTCTGTGAAAGTACCCTTGCCGTTATTACGATAGAGCGCGTTCTTGCCATAGCTGCTGATGAAAAGGTCGTCGTATCCGTTGTTGTCATAATCGCCGACGCATACGCTTTGTCCCCACCCCGAGCGAACAAGGCCGGCTTTCTCAGTTAAATCTGTAAACGTTCCATTCCCATTATTTCGGTAGAGGCGATTCGTCGCATTTAGCCTCGGCGACAAGCCATCCAGGCGCGTTCCGTTTACCAGAAAAATGTCCTGCCATCCATCATTGTCATAATCTATGAAGGCAGCACCGGCCCCTGTGGTCTCTAGAAGATATCTGTTTTTACGTTCGTCACCGTAGATGGTCGTGGCTTTGAGGCCGGCCTGCGGGGCTACGTTTGTGAACTTCACCCCGAGCGGGTCGTTCGTCCTGGCCGGTGTCAGGCTCTGGCCATTAACCTCCGAGGAGCAGAACAATAGACAAAGGAGGACCAACCAAGTCTGACTATCGCGCAGATACAAGAAGCGCGGACGAGAACTCGAGTTATTGGCAGCACGCGTACTCATTGACATAATGGGATCGGGTGGCAGACAGTCTGATAGCTCCAACCTTATAATCGGCGCGATGGTGCGTCAAGCGGCAACGTCTTACTGGAAAAGAACGGAAGCTCAAGAGTGAAATCACATTCTTGTCCTGTCGCTTAGATAGATCGAAATGGTTGTCCCGCCGCGCAATTACGGTGCTGGTCAAACTCTTAGGTCCGAAGGACCGGGAGTTAATAGCCCCGTCCGTGAGGGCGGGGAATTCCAACCTCTCAATAACCCAGAGGTCCAAAGGACCGGCACAAATCGTGGCGCACCTTCGGCGCTCAGGGAACTAATCGTCGTAGCTACCCCGCCCTCACGGACGGGGCTACTAACTGACGGTCCTTCGGATCTCAAGCATGCTGGCGATTGAACCAGCACCGAAAGCACTATCAACTTGAAATGCAGGCCGTTTCTGGCGGATGATGCCTCCCTACCCCAGGAGGCGCTGATGAAGGACCGCTGGATCCGATACGGACTTTTCTGCTCGATTCTCGTTTTCGCCAACCTTGCGGCGAGTGCACAAACCTCTTCAGACCAAAACCTGATAACAAAGTTTGAACTCAAGAAGAGCGGGCTCGAACTTGAACGACGAACACAAGCGGGCAGCTTTTTTGACGTCATAGGCCATAAGTCAGCCGTGCTTGGCTACGAAAACCGTTCGCTGGAGGCCTGGGTTTATCCGCTGAAAATCCTCGATGATTTCGAACTTTCGTTTCGTATTGAGGGCTATCCACTCGAGTTCCGCGGCCCCGACATCGCGGTCCAGATAAACGCGCGTCCCGAAAGCACCATATTTACGTACTCGCACGCCGCGTTCACCGTGCAGCAGATTATTTATGCCCCGGTTGATGAGCCCGGCATCATCATGCTGCTCGATGTGAAGACTGTTTTGCCGATGAACGTAACAGCCTCATTTCGACCGCGACTGAAACTCGCATGGCCTGCGGGCTTGATGACCGGAAATCTGGAGTGGGATGAGAAGCAGCATGCCTATTACATCACCGAAGAGTCGAAGCGGTTCGTTGGCATGATTGGATCGCCCGCAGCGCAAGACATCCCTGTTATGCCCTACCAGGAGGAACCGCGCGATGTGCCCGTTCGACTGTCCATAGAACCTGCTGCAGACGCACTCAAGTCGCACTTCATTCCGATTGTC
>DASWDX010000107.1:0-6616 GCA_036395055.1 Pyrinomonadaceae bacterium
ACGTTACAAGGCTGCCGGTTTACGACGAAGGAATTGTGCGAACTGAAGACGTGCGTGCTGCCTTGCGGCCAGATACGGTGCTGATTTCCATCATGTTGGCTAATAACGAAATCGGAACTATTCAGCCGCTTGAAGAGATCGGTGCGCTGGTGCATGACGAACGCGCCGGTGGCCGCCGTCACCTCTGGCTACACACGGATGCCGTTCAAGCCGCCGGCCGGATTCCCTTGAACGTCGACGCGCTTGGCTGCGATCTCTTATCGCTTTCCGCTCATAAGCTATACGCGCCCAAGGGAACGGGAGCGCTTTTCGTGCGACGCGGCGTGCGGCTGACACCTCAGAATGTTGGCGGGCATCAGGAACGTGAGAAACGAGCGGGAACGGAAGGCGTGCCCGGGATTGTTGCTTTTGGCGCTGCGGCGAAGTTTGCTCGAGAAGAGATGCACGAACGATCAAAACACGACCAGCAACTTCGGGACCGGTTTGAGGCAGGCGTTGCTGACCGCATCGCAGATATCGTTTTCAATGGCGATCGCACGCGGCGTTTGTCACATCTTTCAAACATCTCGTTTCGCTTCATCGAGGGTGAAGGCTTGTTGATTAGCCTGGACCTTCAGGGCATTGCAGTCTCAACCGGATCAGCTTGTTCTTCGGGAACGCTGGAGCCATCGCCGGTAATACGCGCGCTGGGTCGCAACGATGAACTCGCTCGCGGCGCGATTCGCTTCAGCTTTGGCAAAGACAATACTGAAGAAGACGTCGAATACGTTCTGGGGGTGTTGCCGCAAGTCGTGGAAAAGCTGCGAGCGCTTTCGCCGCTTAATAAAGTTTCGGGTTTCGAGTTTCGAGTTTCAAGTTAATCCTTCAGAAGTCTAGTAGATGTCCTACTCTGAAGCTTTTAAAGATCATATTGCAAATCCGCGTAACGCCGGCGAACTTCCGGACGCCAATGCTACTGCCGAAGAAACCAACCCCGTCTGCGGCGATCGGCTGCGCCTTTCGCTAAGGCTGCGCGAAGGTCGCATCGAAGCTGCAGGTTTCCTCGCCTACGGCTGTCCGCCAACGCTTGCCTGTGGTTCGATTTTGACGGAATTGATTATCGGAAAAACGATTGAAGAAGTGGGGAACCTCAAGCGTAAAGATTTGCTTGATGCACTTGGTGGCCTGCCCTCGAGGAAACAACACGCGGCGGCGCTGGCGGTTGAAACATTGCGAGCTGCGTTAACAAGCGGCGGGGCCAAGCCCCCTTCCCAACCTGAGAGATTCCCTCGTTAACTCACTAGCTCCGCTTGAAAGGCCTTCAATCAGAATTCAGAACTCAACTATGATTAGCTCATGGTGGGGAAGGCGGGCTTGCCCCGCTGTGGGGGTAGAGTAACAGCCTGGCAGCTGAACTCTAAACGATGCCGGTCACGGATTCACCAGGCGTGGGCGCGATGGTTGAGGGGACGCCAACGGGCGCTGATGGTATTCAGGACCGCAGTATTTTTTCGGCTCAGTACCCAGCACAAAAGTCCTTGTCCGTATCACTGGACACGTTTCCACGGCAATCAATCCCGTCGTCGGATCGATATCGAGAGTAATTGTTCCTTCCAGACGTCCGCTCTGATCGGTTCGCAGCGCCTTTGCGCGCGGCGACGACATTGGCGATGGCTCAACCAGCACTGGCGGCAATGTTTCATCCGGCGCTGGTGGCGGTAGTTCGTCTGTTTCCGGCGAGGCTTCGGGCTCCAGCTCCGGACTCAAAGCTCCCTGCGGCGAAGTGCCGTTAATGAACAGCTCGATGCGTTTGTCCGGATCTTCCTCTGACGCCGGTCCCCCGGTTTTTGCGTTTATAGCAACTTGTTCAATTCCCGCCGGCATCTGCCAGTCGCCTTGCCACTCCGGATGTTCCTCTAAAGCCACGTCCATGAAATCCGTCCAGATTGGCAAAGCTGAGTTTGCTCCGGTCAGGCCAAGCTGCGAACCGTCGTCAAAGCCAACCCACACCACACAAACTATATTTGGCGTGAAACCGGCAAACCATCCGTCGCGAGAAGTTCCAGTCTTTCCCGCTACATTTGCTTTGAAGCCACGCGCCCTCACTTTGGCCGCCGTACCACGATTGACCACGTCCTTCATAAATGAAGTCATCACATAAGCAACATCGGGTCGCAGCATCTCGTTCTTTTGCGGGGTTGGCGCGGCTATAGTCACGCCGTTTCCGGTAGTAATGCGGTTAATGGCAATCGGCGTAGTTCGCGTTCCCAAGGTCGCGAATCCGGTATAGGCCGAAGCGACTTGTAACGGCGTAGCTTCACTAGTACCAAGCGCCATCGCCGGATAGGCACGTGGTGGTTTCGGCAATCCCGCTTTCGCGGCGAGGTTCATCACCCGCCCGATAGTGACCTCCATCGCCACGTCCACCGTCACGACGTTCAGGCTATGAACCAGCCCATCTCGCAGCGTGACGGGAGCATGGCTATAGGTGTCGCCAAAATTTCCCGGCGAGTATTCCTGGTTATCGAAAGTGAAGGTCTTCGGCTCATCGATGTACGTCGTTGCAGGTGTGATCACACGCGGGACCGGATCGTATGCCGTGTTCAGCGCGGTCGCGTAGACGAAAGGTTTGAAAACCGAACCTGGCTGGCGAAATGCATCAGAGACGCGATTGAGTTGACTTTTCGCATAGTCGCGCCCGCCAACCATCGCCACTATCTCGCCGGTTTGGGCGTTTATAGCGACCAGCGCTGCCTGAAGCGTGCCCGGCTGAAAACGCTTTGCTTGAACCTTGTCGAGCGCCGCAAGCTGTTTGGTAAGGGCCGTGTATGCCGCCCTTTGCAAATCGAGATCAATTGTAGTGTAGATGCGCAGATGTTCCGCTGCTCCTGGGCCAGCGATGATGTCGCCTAACTGAGCCTGAACATAGTCGGCAAAATAGGGTGCATCCGACGCATCAATACGGCCCCTGGTCGCAGCAACCTGCAACGGGACTTGCTTTGCCTGGTTCGCTTGCTCGCCGGAAATTGCTCCTGCTTCCGCCATACTGTCCAAAACTTGATTGCGCCGCGCCGTGGCAGTGTTTATGTCATGGTAGGGGTTGTAACGATTCGGACTACGGATCAGTCCTGCCAGAAAGGCTGACTCAGGCAGCGTCAGATTGGTGACGTCTTTGTTGAAATAGGCATCAGCAGCTTCGCCAAAACCATTTATCGAGAAGCCCGCCTGTTGCCCCAAATAAGCCTGATTGCAGTAAATTTCGAATATTTTTTCCTTCGACAGGCGCGTCTCGAGGATGACGGACATATATGCTTCCGCGATCTTGCGCTTCGGAGTTTTCGCGGGCGACAGAAATAAGTTTTTGACTAACTGTTGCGTGATGCTTGAACCACCCTGGCGGGCGATTGGAGAATTCGGGTCCGTGTCGTAGCGACGTACCAGCGCGCGCAGGATGCCGCGAAAGTTTACGCCGTAGTGTTCGAAGAACGCGCGATCCTCAGTGACAGTAATTGCCTTCACTAAATCCGGCGGCAGGTCGTTGAAGCCAATTATTTTACGTTTTGCCCGCTCGCGCCCGGTCACTGAACTGATCAGTTCGGGTTCGAGCCACGCTTTGTCCAGATGGGTTTTATTATCGAGATCAGTGAGCGAGCTGATTGTTTTCCCATTGCGCGAAAATTGAACTCGCACACTTTGAAACTGACGCTGGCCATCCACGACTATGTTGCCACTGGGCTCAATCGCAACGTTTCCGTCACCAAATGAATAGCGACCACGCGCTTTGTCTGCTTGTTGGGTCTTCTCGACGTAGCCGGCATGTTTGAGCAACTCAATGAGACGTTCCGGCGTGAGCGTTTGTCCTATGCGAAGTTGTTTGGGAGCGGCGTAGATTCCCGCGGAACGAGTAAACACTTCGCCCTTCAGCAGGTTGTCAATCCGGCCAGAGAATATGGTCC
Organism: Pyrinomonadaceae bacterium; assembly: GCA_036395055.1. Classification (GTDB taxonomy): domain Bacteria; phylum Acidobacteriota; class Blastocatellia; order Pyrinomonadales; family Pyrinomonadaceae; genus PSRF01. The sequence continues at coordinate 3,936 of DASWDX010000107.1, forward strand.
AATAGTAGATCAGAGATCCGGTTATTACCGTTGCCACAAAAAGTAAAGGAATAATTACCGGCGGACTAATGAGCCGGCGAATAAGGCGCCGCCCAAAACCAACTTGCGGTTCGGTATAAGCAACAATGCGTGTCTGGGACCTTGAGTCCCTTTTCGACCGCTTCCCAGCAGCGGGTTCTATTTCCGGTGGGTATCTTACTGGCATAAAGACAGGCGATAGACAATTGGGGGTCTGGAGTCGCAGTCCGTGGTCAGTCGTCCATCCTCGTAAATTAAATGCTAACCTCTGGAAACAAGCGTGTCCACTCAAGAGGCTTTGCCAGTGCCTCTTTGGAGTGCGTTAACCTGTCACCGTACTTCAAAATTTGACACCTGTTGTTCCTTTAGTTAACGTCCAGCCGCATACAAATTTCGCCGGCGTTTTGATGCAATTTCTAATGTATGAGTTTAACGCCTACTGGCAAACGCTTGTTTGCCGGCAATCATCGCCGAATTGTTTTCGCCCTGGCCGCAGTGTCGATTGCGATAGGGTTTGGGACAGCCGCGTTTCATCTAATTGAGGGCTGGTCGATACTTGATAGTCTTTACGTTGCAGCCCAGACGGTAACCACCGTAGGGTATGGCGACTTGACGCCAGCCACGAGCAACGGCCGCATTTTTTCTACAGTTTTCATGCTGACCGGCGTCGGCGTCGTGCTTTATGCGCTTACCACAACGGTCCAGGCGATCATTCAATCAGAACTGGTCGCAACGTTTGGCCAGCGCCGCCAGACACGAAAAATGAGTAAACTGCGAAACCACTTCATCATCTGCGGTGCCGGACGTGTCGGCTCACATTTGGTGCGCGGCCTTTTAGGCAGCGCCGAAACCTTCATCGTTATCGAAAGGGATCCACAGAAAGTTGCGGAGCTGACCGAACTCGGTGTGATCGTGCTGGTGCGCGACGCGACGTTGGAAGAGAGCCTGCACGAAGCAGGCGTTGAGCATGCACGCGGGCTTGCCGCATGTCTCCCCGACGATGCGGATAATGTTTACGTAGTGCTTACGGCGCGCGATCTGAATCCGCGTTTACACATCGTGGCCCGAGCTGCCGAGGAGCAAGCGGAAGCGAAACTCATTCGCGCCGGCGCCAATCGAGTGGTTGCACCAACGATCATCGGCGGTCATCGCATGGCGATGGCCCTGACAAAGCCTGCGGTCGACGACTTTCTCGGTTCGATTACAGCTAACAAGTTGGAGCTGGCATTTGAACAACTTGAAGTCGGCCCTTCTTCCACTCTGGCAGGACAAAAGCTAAGTGAAACAAACATTCGCTCCGATTTAGACATTGTGATCGTTAGTATTCGGCGAAGCAACGGTCAGATCCTTTTCAATCCGAGCGGCGAGGCAACAATTGAAAGCGGCGACATTCTGATTGCCATCGGACATGCCGAGTCACTCATGAAATTGACGGCCCTGGCCAAAGGCCAGAGTCTGGAGTCTAGAGTCCGGAGTCCGGAGTCTAGAGTCTAGAGTCCTGACTAATTCACGGTGCTCTAATTTTTCGACTCCAGGCTCCAGGCTCCAGACTTGTTAAGATGAGAATTCTTGTTACCGGTGGCAGTGGTTATTTGGGCACGCATGTCCGCCGGTTTTTTGCCGCTGACGATTTTTCCCGCCGTTCCGGCCACGACATTCTGGGCGAAGACGTTGAACAGGTCGCGAACTACGACGCCGTCATTCACCTCGCAGCTCACCTGGATAAAGATCCGGCCGGTGCGGAGCTTTGTTTTCGCACGAACTCCGAGGGTGCAGCTAATGTAATAAGGCATCTCAGGCCGGGATCGACCTTCATTTACGCGTCTACCAAGGACGTTTACGGCTCGAATGCAGAGACGTACGTTGAGGTCCCGGAGACTTGCCCAACTGATTACGCCGGACAAACGGCACTGGAATGGTCGAAGCTAATCGGTGAGCGCTATGTAGAATACTACGCGCGCCAGCGAAATGTTCGAACCTGCATATTCCGAATGTCTACGGTCTACGCTCGACCGTCAGACGGAAACGAAAACGGCTTCGTGGCGCATTATGTGGAATCGGTCAAGCGTGGTTGGCCCATTCGGCTGCCTTTAGGTGGTCATCCGGTCCGCGACATCTTGCACGTAGACGACTTCTCGCGGGCGTGCCGCGTCTTTATTGATTCATCTCTGCCCTTCGGTTTGTATAATCTCGGGGGCGGCAAAGAGAACGCAGCAAGTCTTTTGGAATTGGTGAACACTGTTGCCAGGATGATTCAGCTTGAACCGCAGATCGTCAGTGATGACACATTGCCGCACCCGGTCCCGGTTAACTACGTTTCTGATTTGAGCCGCATTCAGCAACAATTAGGCTGGCGGCCGGAGATAGGAATCGAAGAAGGACTTCGTTCGTTGTTGTAACCGCGTATGGATAAAAGCGGATTTTGCAATTGTCATTTTCTATTTGTCGCTGCAGGACGCACCCTTGGCGCCGAACAGATTCCTAAATGGCCAAATGAAAAAATGAGAAATGAGAAAATGAGAAATGGAAAATTTTCCGGTACTCAAACGATGTCTGACTTCAACCCCAAAAAATATAGTGGTTCGCGGGACCAACTGGGTCGGCGATGCGGTCATGACAATACCTACGCTGCGCGAAATCCGCCGCCTCTTCCCTTCAGCACA
>DASWDX010000108.1:0-2986 GCA_036395055.1 Pyrinomonadaceae bacterium
ATCCCTTTTCTTCTTCGTCAGTCGTGAGGAAGTGATCGTGATCCTTGAACAAGCGATGGAGTGGCACTGTGCCGGGTAGTTGAGTCTTTAATACGTAACCTACAACTCCCGTGAAGCTGAAACCCAGCCCACCGGCATAACCTTTCTCCTCAACGCTCGCCGTGTAAAAGCAATCGTAAGGCCCGGTCGAGAAAACTCCTCCGCCAAATTGCTTAACGAGAGAATAAAGCGGCGCCTTCGGTGCTTTGGCAAACGCTTCTATATCAATACCTTCGCCCAACGGCGTGGCTACAGTGACTGTTTTCTTCGTCTCTTCAGGAGGCTTATTGGATCCTCCTAATAAGAGCACGCCGCCGGAATTGGATCCTCCTAATAAGAGTAAGCCGCCGGAATCTGCGGCGTTGCCTTTGTGCGAGCCTGAAACAATTAACTGGCCCTTTCGATCGTTATAGACCTCGAAGGTCCAGTACTTGTCCGGGTCTTTTAGATCGTCTATCCATTTGTATTCCGCCGAAACCGCCTCGTCAGCGCGGAGTTGCCTTGTTGGCTGCACGAGAATGTCTGGTTCGGCAGCATTCAGGCCGCGGTCCTGCCAGGAGCATTCGCCCGGCGCCAGACCGGAAGCGGCAGCAGCAGAACCCTTCTTGAATTTGAGAGACACATCTTGCGGCGGACCATCATCTTTAATTACTGCACCCTTGTCCCCACGACAGACGAGCGGATAACTTTGAGCGACGACACTCACCGAACAGAGTTGAGCAGCGGCAACGATCAAGGCCGCGAAAATTAGCCGACACAATAAATTCTTCATTTTCCCCACTCCTTTCGTCACAATCTGTCAATCACTCTCTGGGCCAGGGCCTTGGCCGCTTCGATTCGTTCGCCGTCGTCCATCTTTTTACCGATCAGGATGATGAAGAAGTCGTCTTTGTAGCGGACTATGAATTGGTCGCTGTTGAAGACGGCCTTGTCGCCAACGCCGGTCACGGTTTGGGCCTTTGTCTTGAAAGCCGCTTCCGCATTCTTCACGTAAGAGTCGAAAGAACTCCCGGCGCCAAAATGAAATTGCAGCGACACGCTCTCGCCTGCCTGGGCCATCGTTTCAGCTTTTTCGCGAAGGTACTGGCACATCGCTGCCTGGCTTAGCCCTTCTGATTTGCCTTTCTTGACGTTCGCGCCAAGAACAGCCTCGGCGTCTTCTTTCGTCAACAGCGTGCACGGATCAACCCCACCCTTCGCCAAGTTCTTTTTCGCGTCAGCCGGCGACCTGGTATTCGTGTTTGACTTGATGGCTTGACTGGCTCCCGCGCAGGCGGTCAGGAACGACAAAGCCGCGATCAGCGTCGATTGAAGAACCATCCGCGTGCGTCTGAGAGGTATCGAATCGCTTCCGCGGGTCCAAGACCTTTTCATTTTCATTAGTCTCATCTCTCCTTTGCTCTTCATCTTGTTTTCGATGAAGCTCGAAGCATTGTTTGCTTTCTCGCTTACTCGGTTGGGCCAAGTTGATGAGTGACGCGAGCAAGACGATCCTGGCGCTCAATCGAGATCACTGGCTCTCAGGGACACGGCGGGGGACCTGTATACAGGATTGAAGTCATTCAGGTATCGTCATCGACCACCGAAAAGAGCTATGGCACGTCCACGAGATATCCATTAATGTTGACAGTGGACCCTCCGTCTCCCGCAACCCCGTCGCGGTAAACCACCACACGCAGCGCGGGAGGCGAAGATACATGGTCGACATACAGGCGCACCGGTTGACTCGTAATGAACTGGTCTAGACCATCAATCGTTGTCTTAAGCTCCGCCCCAAGGTAGGTTTGGCCGCTGCCAATAGTAAGCACCACGAGAGCTTCTACCTTTTGTCCGCTAGGCAACCGTGTCAGCGCCGAGATATGTTCAATCACCACGCGCTTCCCTGCGGGCACATCGGACATGTCTTCGAGGCCGTGATCATATCCGTTAGGAATAAACACCGAGAATTGCGCTGTAAAGGGTTGCCGGGCTGGGTTGTCCACGTCGCGCACCGGCACGGGGCTGGCAGTATCGATCTTCACGGTGTTGTTCGCTGCATCGATTCCCACAGTGGGCGTGCCGTTGATGCCGACGCTCCAGATGCCGCTTTGTTGAGCGTTAACCGTTAGCGTGCCGGCGATGCCAACATTGGATCCCGAGGCTAGGCCGACGTTCCACACACCGTCTTGTTGCGATTTCACCGTCGGCGTGTTCACCACGTTTACATTCTGCGTCGAGGGTGCGGGCGCTGCTGTTCCGCTTGAACCGTATCCTATATGCGGCGTCATGACCGTCACTACGGTAATCAGAGACACCAGGCCAATCAAAGCGATGAGCGAGTTTTTGAATTTGTACATGATGCTGCTCCCTTTTTAGTTTTTAGTGTCCGTTCCTCAGTGTCTTGTATGACCTCTGTAGCGAGCCGTCCTGGCTGATAGTTCACCGCTAGAGTTGAATAGCAACTTCAGGAAGCGAGTTGAGAAACTTCTATTCTCGTTTCCTCCTCCCTGTCCTACTTGCTGAAACGAGAACGGCGGGCAAAAGTGCTCAGGCCTGACGAGATTTTCAGAACGCCGAATGCCTTCGGATGAGCCACCAGGCTTACTGGGGTGATACAATCAGCCCGTCCCGACACACAGTTGAATCCCCCCAATAGAGAGGTTGAGGTGAGAACACCCTCACCACATGAAGTGACCGGGTTACTTGATGCCTGGAGTCAGGGCGATAAGGCTGCGCTCGACAAGTTGACGCCGCTTGTTTATGAGGATCTGCGCCGGCGCGCGCACGGTTACATGAAGCGCCAAAGTCCTGACCATACACTGCAAACCACCGCGCTGGTCAATGAAGCCTACTTCAAGCTGGTGAGCCAGGATCATCCGCCACACTGGCGAAACCGCGCCCACTTCTTCGCCGTGGCCGCACAGGCGATGCGCCAGATTCTGGTCGATTATGCGCGACGTAAACACTA
>DASWDX010000109.1:0-2941 GCA_036395055.1 Pyrinomonadaceae bacterium
CCGATCTCGTCAAGCGGCTGAATAGTGCCGATTTCATTATTAGCCAACATGATGGAGATGAGCACCGTGTCTGGCCGCAACGCTGCGCGCACGTCTTCAGTTCGCACAATGCCTTCGTCGTAAACCGGGAGCCTCGTAACCTCCCAGCCATTCTTTTGTAGCGCGTTACAGATTCCGCGGACCGACGAATGCTCGATAGCAGAAGTGATTACATGGCCTCGATTAATCCTGCCGGGGTAGCCTTTAGCGGCTTCGCAAACTCCGCGAATCGCAAGGTTGTTAGCCTCGGTTCCACCGGAAACGAATACGATCTCGTTGGCCCGGGCGCCAATCAAGGCCGCAACCTCGCGCCGCGCACGATCGACAGCCGCTCGCGCTTCCTGACCAAAGAAGTGAACGCTGGACGCATTGCCGAATTTTTCCGTCAAATATGGCAGCATCGCTTCGACCACGCGCCGATCGGCGGGCGTGGTGGCACTGTGATCCAGGTAAACCCTGCGTGCTTTTGTCATTCGATCGACCCCATGCTCCGTCATTGCTCGCAACCACTGGGCTAAAACGAGCATCTGAGCGCCAGGTAGTTACGCTTGAAGAAATCTACGAACAGTTCGAGACGATTTGAGTCTAGGTCGCACAATTGAGACGGTCAAGCATGTTGCCACTCCCGGGTTCAGGTGACACAAAAGCCTCGCATAATTGTTGAACGGGTGGTTCCGATGATAGCATCGTGCTTGCACGAGGTTGGCTCTCCCAATACAACTACGGCGGCTCCCATGCCGTACATCTGTGGAAGGAACAGCAAATGAGATATCTTAAAATTCCCCTGTTAGTTTTGCTTGCATTGATGATGACCTCGTGGGCGAGATCGACAACAACCGCCCAAGGTTCTTCTTTGCAGGGTCAGTCGACCGCCCTGGAACGTGGTTATCGCACGGGCTATTCAGACGGTTACAGCGCTGGCTCGCGAGACATTGCCGACCATGCCGCCCGTGATTATGAAAACAAGGATGAATATCAACACGCTGATCGGAATTACAATGAAGTCTGGGGAACCGTCGAAGACTACCGGAACGGCTACCAGCAAGGCTTCGAGGCGGGATACGCAGCCGGCTATGATCGCCGTCCTTTCGACTCTTCCATACCCACCGGACTTGCGCGACGTGGCACCGCTCCGGCGACTGCCAGGGGCGTCCCGGAAGAGACGGAGCAGAATACGAATCAAAACGCGCCCCGGAATAATTCCAACAGTTCAGGACAGCCGGGGAATGGGCCAACAATCGGACCACTCTCGATACCGCGGGATGCGATTCTCACTGTTGAGTTGGAATCGAATCTTTCGACGGACGTCAGCCAGCGCGGTGATCCGTTTCAGGCGCGCGTAATCGGTCCGCGGGAATTCGAAGGTGCGATCGTAGAAGGGCGCGTAACTCGTGTTAAGCGTGCTGGAAAAGTTAAGGGAACCGCCGAACTTCAACTCGCCTTTGAGTCGATTCACATGCCTGACGGCCGGACGACTGGATTCAAAGCAGACGTCATCGAAGTGGTCGATATGGGCAACAGAGAGGGTGCCGGCACCGTTGATTCGGAAGGCGGGGTGAAGGCAAAAAGCACCACCAAGGATGATATCTCGAAGGTTGGAGCGAGCGCCGGGATTGGGGCCATTATCGGCGCCATTGTCGGTGGCGGTAAGGGCGCTGCGATTGGCGCCGCGATTGGCGGCGGGGTTGGCACCGGCAGCGTACTTAGCAAGCGCGGTGAAGATGTTCGCCTCGCTCGTGGACAACAAATTAAGATTCGCACTGCCACTGAAACGCGAATCCAGTGACCCGCCTCAAGTGAACACCCGACGCGGACGCGCAGATACGTTGACACGGCGGCAGGATCATAAAGCTCCTCGTCGCCGTGTCTCTGCGCCACGTCGTCCCCCTATCCCGCTAATCACACTCCTTACCGATTTTGGCAACTCCGATTATTTCGTGTCGGCTGTTAAGGGAGTGATTCTTACTGCAAATCCCCAGACACGGATCGTCGACATTACTCATGACATCCATCCGCAGGACGTTGAAGCAGCTGCGTTTACTTTACTTGCCGCCTATTCATCGTTTCCCTCCGGCACGATTCATGTAGCGGTGGTGGATCCCGGCGTGGGATCATCGCGCCGTCCGTTATTGATCCAAACCCGCGATCGGTTCTTTGTCGGCCCGGACAACGGGATATTTAGTTATGTTTGCGATCAGCACGTGAAGCTGGGAACGCCACCCGAGATCTTTCATCTCACGAACACGAAATACTTTCGCCATCCTGTAAGCGCGACCTTCAATGGCCGTGATGTTTTTGCGCCGGTAGCCGCCGCGCTTTCACATGGCGTCGAAGCGGCTGTGCTGGGCGCGAAAATTACGGATATCGTTCGACTGTCACCGCTTCGGCCTGAAACTTCTCGTGATGGCAGCATCAAGGCGCGAATAATTCATATCGATCACTTTGGAAACTGTGTCACCAACATCACTCAGGAGGAGTTAAGTGCAGAGATGATCGCTCGCGGCGCGAAGCTCCAGGTTAGAAGAAAGCAGATCAAATATTTTCGCAGCTACTTCGCTGAAGAGACTGGCGGCCGCGACAAAGTGTTTGGATTCTGGGGAAGTGCAGGCTTCCTGGAAATTGCCGCACGCAATGACTCGGCAGCGAGACTGCTAAAGGCGCAGCGTGGTGATACGGTGATTGTTTCCAAAAGTTCAGAGTCCAACCTTTAGGTTACTGGTTTGGCACCAACACAGGCTGAAGCCTGGAGTCTAAACCCAACCGGCAGGCCAACTTGTCACGCTTTGATCAGTTTGTTATCTTCGGTCCACACTAAAAATTTGCATGACTAACAAAGCAAACGCGCCAACCGGTACATCCACAGCGGGACTCAGAGGAGTGGCTGCAGCGACTTCATCAATCT
>DASWDX010000110.1:0-15617 GCA_036395055.1 Pyrinomonadaceae bacterium
GGGCCATCCTGCTCTTGACCCGAGATCAACTATAGGCTTGCTGTTGATGCGACCTCAGGTTATCAGCAGGACCACAAAGCACTATGATTCGCTTATTCGCGCGATCGAAGCCGAAGGCTTGGGCGTTATTCCGGCACTCTCGACGTTGATGGATAACCGCGAAGCGGTCACCAAATTCTTCGTCCTCGATCATTCTCAAGTCCCCGGAAAGAGCCAAGGCCAAAGGCCAAAGGCCGAAGACCAGATTGCAGATTGTGGACTACAGCCCACTACCAATTCCCGCGTCAGCCAAATTGTTTCGCTGACCGGCTTCAGTTTTGTCGGCGGTCCTGCAATGAATGACAGTGAAGCTGCTGCTAACTTCCTGCGACAGTTGAACCGGCCCTATCGTTCGGCGGTGAGCCTGGACCCGCAAACTATCGACGCCTGGCGCGACTCGCAAACAGGACTTAATCCCGTACAAGCAGGAATGCAAATCGCGATTCCCGAAATCGATGGCGCAACAGAGCCTTTCATTTACGGCGGCATACCGGCTAATGGAGTTGAGCCGGTAGCACTCGACGACCGCTGCATCAGGTTTGCGCGACGGCTGAAGCGTTGGAATCGTTTGCGCACTGCCTCGCGCGAAGAACTCAAGCTGGCGCTGACGCTTTTTTGTTTCCCGCCTAACAAGGGCAACATCGGCACGGCCGCGGACCTCGATGTGTTTCCAAGTCTCTGGGACACCCTCAACAAACTCAAAGCCGAGGGTTACGTTGTCGAACTTCCCGCCTCTGCCGACACTTTGCGAGAAAAACTAATCGGAGGAAACGCTGAAAGCTTTGCGGCTACTGCCAATGTCGCCTATCGAATGAATGTTGACGAATATCGTCGACTCTGCCCGTATGTTAATGAAGTCGAGAAGGAGTGGGGAGCGGCGCCGGGTCGCGTCAATTCATTCGGACGCGACTTGCTGATCCAGGGCCTCCAGCTTGGCAACATCTTTATCGGAGTGCAACCCACGTTTGGTTACGAAGGCGACCCGATGAGATTGATGATGGCGCGGAGCGGCGCGCCGCATCACGGTTTCATGGCCTTCTACACATATCTCGCAAAGGTTCTGAATGTCGACGCAGTTGTGCACGTCGGGACGCACGGAGCGCTGGAGTTTATGCCGGGCAAACAGATTGGTCTTTCCGGCGAATGCTGGCCGGACAGGCTGATTGGCGAGTTGCCGAACATCTACATTTACAGCGTCAACAACCCTTCCGAGGGTTCGATTGCCAAACGTCGTTCGTATGCCGAGCTGATTTCTTATCTCACGCCGCCGATTGAGAACGCCGGGCTCTATCGGGACTTTGCGACGCTCAAAGATCTGGTAACGTCTTATCGCCAGTCAACCAGCGAGTTGGAGCGCGTGCGATTGTTTGAATCGATCGAGGACTATTCCTATCAATTGAACTTAGATGCGACGGCGGGGGTAAACCACCCTTCCCAACCATGAGCTTATCGGAGTTGAGTCTCAATTCTTCAGTGAAAGGCGTTCAAGGTTGAGTTAACCGAACTCATCACAGCATCTCTCAGGTCGGGAAGGCGGGCTTGCCCCCGCTGCTTCTTAGTAGTCTCTCTCGAAAGGCTTTAGAAGTTAACCTGTGCCTGAATGCTTCAACGCCGTCAATAGTGATAACGGGAATGTCATATTTGTAACGTTTAAGTAAATACGCATCACTTTCAATGTTAATCTCTTCGAGCGTATATTCATCGAGACATTGCGCGGCTGCGATGGCTTGTTTAGCTTCGTCGCAAAGATGACAACCCGGACGGCTGTAGATGATAACGCGAGCTTTCGTTGTAGCAGGTCTCATGTTTTCGTAGGTTAAGAAGATCACCCGCGAGTCAGTTTTGCTGGCGACCATTAAAACACAGGCTCCACATCAAACTGTAAATGGGTAACTAATTGAAACTCGGGAGACAATTATGTCAGACACCAACTTAGATAAAACAGTGGCGGTAGGGCTGTTGAATGAAATCCTGGAAACAGAGCTCGCCGGCGTAGTCAGATACACGCACTATGCCTTAATGGTTTTTGGTCACAGCCGAATCCCGATCGTGAGCTGGTTGCGCAGCGAAGCTACTACCTGTCTCACGCACGCCAACGAAGCCGGCGAACTAGTGACACATCTTGGCGAACATCCGTCGTTGAAAATTGGGGCCCTGCTCGAGACGCACAAGCATGGCATAAACGACATACTGCTGGAATCGCTTGAAGCCGAGAAGACGGGCTTGGAACTCTACCGGAGACTGTTTGATCTGGTGAAGGATCGTTCCATTCTACTTGAAGACTACGCTCGCAAGATGATTGCTGAAGAAGAGACTCATCTAGGTGAGGTAAACAAGATGCTGCGCAAGCCGGGCGAGATAACGCAGTTTCCTGCGGGCTAAGCTATGAAGTTGTTTTCTCCGTATGAACGAAGTCACGAAAAGCTCGCGCCCTTTTGGGTGTTTGCCCAGAGAATTGTCGCGGCCGTGGGCGTGGCAGGTTGCGTAGTTTTGCTTGTCTTGTTCATCGGCACGTCAGGTTACCATTGGCTGGGAGGTTTCCGCTGGATTGATTCGTTTTTGGAAGCTTCAATGATTTTGGGCGGCATGGGCCCCGTGAACCATCTCAAAACCGACGGGGCCAAACTCTTTGCTTCCGGCTATGCGCTTTTTAGTGGTCTGGTGTTCATAGGAATCATGGGCATCGTGCTCACGCCGATCGTCCATCGAATCCTGCACAAGTTTCATGTGGAATAGGCCTTCTCCGGTGTAAACTTAACTGTCGATCGTTATACGTCGACGCCTCCTGCTCAGAAACTCAACGCGAAATAGGATGTCCTCCCAGGGGCTTTAATTCTGAAAGGTACAGTTAGGTCTAAACCGGGAGCGCGAACTACTATGGACGATCGAAGAGGCAAACAACGGTTAAGCGTCAGCCTGAATGCAATGTGGGGCAGCTCCACGGAGGCCCACAGTGCGCAAATCACAAATCTCTCTGAGGGTGGCTGCTACCTCGACTCCGTTGGCGAAGTGAGGCGCGGAGAGATTGTCGCTTTTCGTGTGCTGTTGCCGGACGACGATTGGCTTTATCTTGAAGGGGAAGTCAGACATCACAGCGCTGAGGGATTTGGTGTTCAGTTTGTGGAACTAAACGAGGAGCAGACAGAGAAACTTAAGTGGTTGTTGCGCATCGCAGAAGAAGCTGGACCCGATGACGCGCCGATGTCTGCTGACCTAGTTGAAGAGTGAAACTGCGAATCCTTGCGACGTGTAAAGGGAGGATAAGCGATGCAGGAGCAAAGCACCTTAGAAGAGAACAAAGCGCTGTTGCGACGTTGGTTTGATGAAGTGTGGAATCAGGGCCACGCGGAGGCCATCGACGAAATGTTTGCTGCGGATGGCGTCGCGCATGGTCTATCAGACGATGCAGAAAAGCCATTGAAAGGCCCTGGTAATTTCAAGCCATTTCACGACGTGTTTCGCGGCGCCTTTCCGAACATCGAGGTGGTTGTTGAAGACATGATCGCTGAAGGAGACAAGGTTGCTGCCCGCTGTTCGGTGCGCGGCAAACATGTTGGCGATCATCTCGGCGTGGCGGCGAGCAACGCGCCCGTCGATTTCACCGGCATCGCCATCGTGCGAATCAAAGATGGCAAGATCGTCGAGGCCTGGAACAACTTCGACTTTCTGCGAATGAACAAACAGATCGGGCTCAAATGACCGGGTTTCGCAAGTTCAAAACAAAAAGCCTGCGTGAGACAAGATGAGCAAGATTTCGCCAGCGTGAGAGCGGCCGCTCGTTAACGATGTCAAATCCTGCCAAGTTGAATAAGCTTCTCCATTCCTTTGTTGACCTAAATGTACAGGGCCCGGTGCGCTTGCGCCATTTGAGGTCGTGCGTCAAGCAAACAAGCCGATCCCACCAGGAATCCGGTATGTCTTCATAAATCACAGCCAGACCTCCGTTACGTAAAACGCGTCCCAATTCATTCATTACTACGCCGAGATCCTGCGCGTGATGCAGTACGTAACAGAGAAGCGCTGCGTCTACTGCGCCATCCGCCAGGGGAAAATGTTTACCGTCGAACGGTCGATAATCAATCGCCGCTTCGGTAGTAGCATCCAGGTCGATGCCTATGACGTTCGCGCCTGCGATTGCCGCCAGGTGGTGCGCGACAAAGCCATTACCGCAACCAACGTCGAGTACCCGCGAATTCGCTGGAACCAAACGCGCGATTTCGAGCGCCATGTCGTAGGCACGGCCCACCTTGCGTCGCCGGACCTCCCGACGCCACCGTCGCCTGATGCTGTCAAGTAAACTCGGCCAACCTCTCGCGGGGGTGTCGAAACAGATTCTTTCGCGTGGCGCAATTGACTCACCGCCGTAAGGAGGGGATGGTTGGGAGAATGACACTGATGGCTGAAGCATGCTCCAGGAATTTGCAATTGAAGTGCCGTCTCCAGGATTAACGATTCGCGGTAAAAAAGGTATACGAAAAATTATGGCGCGGGATTTTGATGACGAATGGCTGCAAGAATCGTCGGACACCCTCGTTCGTGCGAATAGCCCTGGGGTATACTTTCCACTCCGATAATTGGGCGTTTGCGAACCACGAACACCTTTCTTAAGCGCGAGGGTTAGGCAAATATTTAAGATTCGGGCGCGAAGACTATTCGCCTTCCGGACAACTGGCGGCAGAACCGAAACAGCATCCCTTATGTCTAAATCAGAATTGCAGTCAGGTTACGATCGCGTGGCCCAGCAGTACGCGACCGAATACTTTGACGAGCTAAGACGCAAGCCGTTTGACTGCCAACTGCTGGATGAGTTTGCGAAGAGCGTAACCGGCGCCGGTGACGTTTGTGAGGTAGGCTGCGGTCCGGGACAAGTCGCGCGCTATTTGAAAGACCGCGGCGTGAATATGCGCGGCGTCGATTTGTCGCTGGAGATGGTTCGAGTCGCAACCCGTTTGAATCCCGACATTCCCTTTCAACAGGGCGACATGCTGTCGTTGAACGTGGCTGACGATTCACTTGCAGCCGTCGTTTTGTTCTATTCCATAATCCATATCAAAGGAGAAGACGTGAGCCGCGTGCTTCAGGAGATTAAGCGGGTCTTAACTCCAGGAGGAAGGTTATTCCTCGCATTCCACGGCGGTGAAGGTGAACTGCACCGAGATGAGTGGTACGGAGAGACCGTCTCTATCGATTTCAGGCTGTTCCAGGGAAGCGAGATGTCGGGCTATCTTGAAGCAAGCGGGTTTGAAGACATAGAAATAGCTGAACGAGCGCCATACGAGTTTGAGTATCCCACGAACCGCGTCTATGTCTTCGCCAGAAAGGCGAACAAGCTCGCATCGACGAGTGAGTCAGCTTGAAATTCTCATTAACACCGCACGTCGGTGCGGTGATCTATCGCGCCGATGTCAGACTAACCTTTTCAACGCTATACCAGTGAAAAAAATAGCCGCCGATTTACGCGGACAAACGCGGATTAGAAGAGAAAACAGGTTGCAGGGCGACTCTTTTTCAGATTCGTGAAATCCGCGTAAATCCGCGGCTGCGCTAATTTTTTATTTCCCAAATGCATCGCCACCAAGAAAGTTTTCCCGCAGATAGGAAACAGTATCGTGGAGAGTCTCACCGGGGTCGCGCGGACGGAAGGCGAGCTCCCGCGAAGCTTTGGCGCAGTTGAGATACCAGAAGTACTGCGCCATCTCGATTGCTCCGGGCTCAACCGGCGAAGCGAAGTTCCACTGTCTGAAAAGAGAATCGACGATTTGCGAGCCGGCTACCATCAGCTTCGAGGGCAAGGCAAATTTCGGCGCCGCGATTTTTGTCAGACGCTCCAGCCGACCGAAGAATCTCTCAAAACGCCAGTTTGCTACGCCCAAAAGATAGCGTTCGCCGTGACGCCCTTTCTTCATTGCGACGCGAAAAGTTTTGGCCGCGTCTCGCACGTCAACAAAACTCAATCCCCCCGAAGGCACCGCACTAATTTTTCTCGCCAGGAAATCCAATATGACTTTCGTGGAACTCAAGCGCTCATCGCCGGGTCCGAGCAGTAAGCTGGGGTTCATGATTACCAGCCGCCGGCCTTTGCCGTTAAATCGTTCGAGGGCCGCCATTTCCTGATACAGCTTGCTCGCGTAATAGGGCCAACGGGAAACGATGTCGAGCGGAGGGGGATATGACTCGTCAGGAATTATTTCGCCGTCTTCGGTAACCGCAATCGTACCGCTGGTTGACGCCAACACAATGCTCTTCACGTCCGCTGCTTTCGCAGCATCGCACAACAAACGCGTGCCTTCGACATGAACCTTGTACATCTCGCGCGCATCTTCACGCTCGCGGGAAACTTTACCTGCCAGATGATAAATCTCGCTAATCCCTTCAACGGCGCGCTTTACATCGCTCTCTTTCGTAATCGAGCCTTCGAGCGTCTCCACACCCAAAGCAACCAGCCAGTCGGGGATGGACGTCGCCATCACGCGAATGTCCTTCACACCATCGGCGACAAGCTGCCGGACCAAATGCGAACCAAGAAAGCCCGTCCCGCCGGTGATGAGCGTCGCGGCTCGCGGGCGTTTCTCAATAGCCGCGCGTCGTCTCGTCTCGGCCTTGAGCGGAGTCATCCGAGCAGTTCGTTTTTGGGGTGTCTTTGAAGGCATAAAAAGAATAGTGATGAGTAATGAGTGATGAGTAATGAGTTGGCCCGTCAATTCAATGTGGATGAAATACGAAGCGGCTATTAATTTCCCGCGTCAATACTGCCAACTCATCACTCATTACTCATCACTCATTACTCATCACTCATCACTGTTAGTGGCTCTTTCTCAGCCACTTGCGCGCGTCGTTCGGCCTTCCAGCGTTTGCGCAATTCCTTTGCATCGAAACGGCGCCGAGCGCGATCACGCAAGTTTTCCACTTCGTGCTTCACGAGCGCCGCTATCAGTCGATAAGCTTCAGCGCGCGCCAACCCCCTGGTCATCTCTTCCAGATCTACGATCTCAATATAGCGCCCGATGCGCGCACCAACTTTTCTACTCTTGATGACGTTCGAACCCTTTGGCATAGCATCGTAGGTGCCGTGCAGATAAACAGGCAGAATGCCGACGCCAGCGTGCAACGCCAGATAGCCGATGACCGGTTTGAACTCGGCCATCTCGCCGGTTAGCGAGCGAGTGCCTTCCGGGAAAATAAGCGCGTTGTAGCCACGATCGAGAAATGAACTCGCATGACGCAGCGACTGCCTAAGCGATCCGGTTCGTTCCATCGGCACGAGGTTGGTGAAGTTTTCCATCACGGCGCGTTTGTATTTCGTGTCGAAGAAGTAATCAGCAGCGGCAAGCACGACCATGTCTTTGCCGGCGTCGCCGAGCGCCATCTTGGTCAAGCCCATGTCCAGGTGAGAAGAATGGTTAGCCGCGACAATGAAGTTGGTATGCGCGGGAATGTTTGAACGGCCCTCGTAGTGTGTGTCGAGGAACCTATCGTAAAAGAGTCGCTGCAAAGCGTCGCCCGCCTTGTTGCCCGCGCGGCTGATAAACGACGGTACGTGTATCTCTTCATCATCAAGGCTACGCGCTTCGGAGCGCGCACCGGAACCATCACGTAACACAGAAGCGCCGGGCCGGCGGCTAACTACGCTCGCTAGTTCTCGTAAATCCTGAGCTTCATTCAGACGTTCGGGGGACGAAATCGATCCGCCTGCATTTTCGATTGCGGTTGCCAGCTCAACAAACATCAGGCTGTCAAAACCCAGATCGGCAAGACGTGAATTTAAAGATATCTCGCTCTGCGACCGGTTAGTGACATTGGCAACGATGCCGATGACCCAGCGGCTTTCTGCGTCGACAGATTTATCGCTAATGGTAGCCGGGGTTGATTTGTTTTCGGCTTCCAGCGCCTTCAGAAGTGTTACAACTTCGGCGCGCTTGACCTTTTGCGTAGCTGTTCTGGGTAACTCGATGTCAGTAAAGTGCAAAACTTTCACGCGCTTGTAGTAGGGAAGTGAAGCCGACACGTCGCGAAAATGCTCTTCGACCCGGCGTCGCAACTCCGCCCGCGAAAGGGCAATATCATATTCGTCGTCGGCCACCACCAGGCAAGCCACCTTCTCGCCAATTCCATCAGGCAGACCAACGATGCTCAGTTCTTTCAGGTGTGGCGAGTTCTGATAGATCTCTTCGAGCTCGTCCGGATAAACGTTCTTACCGTTAGTATCGACAATGATTTCTTTGGAGCGTCCGACGAGGAAGAGATTGCCGTCGTCATCAAGTTTTCCCAGATCGCCGGTATAGAGCCAACGCTCAACGAGCGCATCCCGGGTAGCGTTCTCGTCGGCGTAGTAGCCAAGCATCACATTCGGGCCGCGCGCGATCACTTCGCCGACTCCGCCCGGATCGGGATCGGCTATCTTCACCTCAACACCTGGCAACGGCCGACCCACGCTACCCGTTAACATGCGGTTTTCCGGACGAGTCACGGTAAGCACGGGCGAAGCTTCTGTCAGCCCATAGCCCTCAAGAATTGTAAAACCGAGTCCCTGGAAGTCTTTCTGGATCGTTTCGCTGAGCGCTGACCCACCGCTGATGAAATAACGAATGCGGCCTCCCAGGCCTTCATGAATTGGATAGAAAGCGATTGGCCCCAGATTGAGCGGCGTATTGTCTCTTAGCCAGGCATTGGCCCTAATCATTGCGTCGGCAGTTTTACCAATCCAATCGCTGCGCTCATAGAATTTGTTTTTGATGCGCCGGTGAAGCAATTCCCACAAGGCCGGAACACCGACCATGCCGGTTACGTGACCGTTCTTGATCGCCCGCGCCAGTGCGTCACCGGTTAGCTCCGGCAGGTAAGTTATCTGCGCGCCACGACTGAGCGGTGTGAGAAAACCGGTGGAGAACTCGAAAGTGTGGTGCAGGGGCAACACCGAGAGCACGCCGTCCTTCGTGCTCATGTCAAATACCGAAGACAGCATTGAAACCATGCTCGTTAGATTGCGGTGCGAAAGCATCACTCCCTTTGGACGACCGGTAGTGCCGGAAGTGAAAATCAACGAGGCCAGGGATTGTGCTGTGACGCGCGCGGGCAATAGCGCGATGCGCTGATCTTCGGTTTGTTCATCCGACACAGTGAACACCTGGTCGAAAGTCCAGATCCCGAGAGACAGTCCGACCTCAGCCAGTCGTGCGGGGAGCGCCGAATGTAGTTGGTAGAGTTTCTCGCTGAGAACAATTCCCGCCGCCTCGCCGGCGCGCGCAAAATTTATGATTTCCTCGAGCGAACTTTCCGGATCGACAGGAATGCAACTGGCCCCTGTCTTAAGTACGCCAAAATAGGTCATGCCCCATTCCGGTGCGTTGTGGCTCACGAGCATGACGCGATCGCCGGGCTTGATGCCTTCGCTGGCAAGGAACCCCGCGGCGCGAGTGGCCAACTCGCGCATATCGGCATACGTGTATTGCTCGTTTCGACCATCGCGCTCGATGCGCATCGCCACACGGGTAGCGTGGCGCTTGGTCGAAGTTTCGAAAAGCTCGAGCAGATCACGATACGTGTAAATGCGCTTAGGTTGCGCGCGCATGTCCTCTTCGAGAGTGGGAAACACCCACTTCTTCAAGCCGGGCAGATGTACGTTCAGCCAGTAGTCGTACCAGTCAAACTTCTCGGGATACCAGCTCAAGAGGCCCTGTTCTTCCTTTCTGATCCGCTCAAACAACGAACGCACGTTGTCAGAGCGAAAAATGTAGGCGTTCTCGATAGTAAACGGCCGGAACATCTCAAAGGCTTCGGTAGTTTCATGCGTGATCTCTTCAACGCGATCGACGGTCGTCTTCATGCGGTCGATCACTTCCACCACACGGCCACCACCCCAACGTGGTCGTGCCCGCTCGAGTAGCGACGAGGCTTTTTTCGCGGCGGAGTTGAACATGGGCACGGAAAACTTTTCAAAACTCGAGGTGGAAACCGGGCGCGGCTCCATCCGAGCGACAACTTCATTGAGGAGCTTGAAACCAGAGTCTTTTTCCTGGAAGTGTTTTCGTTTATAGAGACCAACCAGGCTGATAATCCGGTCCATGTTGTTTGGATTGGAATCGCCGGTGGCGGCCTGATGAACCAGCTTCGGCTCTTCGACGCACGCCTGAGCTGCGACCGCCAACATCAGCGAAGCCACTTGATCAACCGGTGTTATGTCCAGGATCAATTTGTCATCTGCGGGAATCCGCGTCTGACCTTTCAACACAAGAAAAATAATCGGCGCAGTGGTAGTGAAACCTTCGTTCCACCCGGGAAAGGGATACGCCAAGGCCGATTCGACAATACTGGGACGGACAATACTGCGAACTATTCCCGTTTCGGCGGCCACCAGTTGTTCGCCCAGCGCTTTCGTGTAAGTGTAAATGTTAGGCCAGCCCCACCAGGCAGAACGTTCGACGCCAAGATCAGTAAGGCGCGTGCGCGTCCAAACTTTCCGTTCTCTTGCTACGGCTAGCCCAAGGGCGTCGGGATCATCAGTGTCGCGATTCTCCTCGTTTAGTCGTTTGCGGGCCAGCTCGCGAAAGCGCGCCACCATCATTGCGTCGCGAGCCTCTTCTCTGACGCGTTCGGCTAGCTTTGCACAGTCTTTGATTTCCAGTTGGGCATCGAATTCGACGCCCGGAAGTTCCTGCTTGCGAGGGAAGTAACCGACGACTGGATCGTTTTCCCATACCGGGCCGGAACGATTGCCGGCGACAAAGCAGGTGGACACATGAATCAACGCCGGACGCTTCATGTGTTTGGCAAAAGCAATCACATTTTGCGTACCGACGACGTTTGTACGAAGCGCGCTTTCGAGCGTGGGATTAAAAGTGACGTTGCCGGCGCTGTTGAGGACAACGTCGATATCGTCGGCGATAGCCTGCGCCTCTTCCTGGCTGTAGCCGAGATTTGTTTCGGCGATATCGCCACCGAGAATGACTACCTTATCGCGAATGAACCCATCCAACGCGCTGCCGTAACGTTCGCGCAGAGGATCGAAAGGCGGTGCGGTGATCACGCTGTTCCAAAAACGCGCTTCCGACTCTTCCTGCGAGCGAGCACGAACCGTTACGTAGACACGCCCGATATTAGGAAAGCGATGCAAGAGCATGCTGAGCGTAACTTTCCCCAGGAAGCCCGTGCTTCCAATCAGAAAGATCCTGCGATCGTTGAAGATTTCGGTTGGCGATAGATTCATAACGGCTTTTCTCTGTGATTCCTCTGTGTTCTCTGTGCCTCTATGGTGAATGACCGCCCTGTAATATTCACCACGGAGCAGACACAGAGGACATGGAGACTACGCAGAGTTTCTCTATTCCATGTCTGCGATACCGATCATCGGTTGGTGTAACATCGTGATCTCGGCGGAGCTGCCCATGTAGCTGCGCGCCATAGCAATCGCTTCGGTTAGATTGTCGGCACGGTCCCAACCTAGCATAGCCGGCACGTGCGCGTTCTCAGCTCCCGCCGCAATAACTTTCCCGACATGCTGGCGCCCGTTTTCGCCCCAGTACCACATGAAAAACGGATGCGCGCCGTGATAGGCATTGCCGCGCCGGTACATCTCGACGTAGCTCGGGTTGTTGGCAAACTCTCGTTCGTATTTGTCGCGCAACACGAACGCATCTCGGGTCTCGGGTAAAAGCCGATTGAAAAACTCGATGTAACTCGGGTGGAATTTATGATCAAACTCGTCATAACAAGGATGGTGGATAATCAGCACACCGCCCTTTTTTAGCAGCGGCTTATTGCGATAGAAATTGAAATGATAACCGAGCCCCATCACTTGAACGAGCAACGGATTTAGAATGGAGTAGACGTTGTAGGGCGAAATGTCGGGAATGCCGGTAATCAGAATGTCACACTGGCCGCTGATAGGAATCGCATACTGATCAAACGCCTTCTCAATAATCTTTGCATGCACCGGCTCGGTTTTACCGGCGTGGCAGGCGATCATCTCGTATTGTGCCGGCCGGGAATGCAGCAACTTGCGCCGGGCCGGACGCGGCAGTTTACTCATCGTGTAGCGCATGGCCTCAAACTTCATCCGGTCAAACGCAGTGAAGTCGTCCTCATTCCGCAGCAGGAAATCCATGTCGCCTTTGTACATGCGATTGTTAATGGCAGTCTCGATGTGAAACACGTTCAGTTGTTCATCGACAATCTTGCCAAGGCGATCACACTTGCGAGCCAGCTCCGATCGCGCCGGATCCATGTAGCTGTCCGACTCGCGGATCGTCTGCGGCTCGTGGTGCGTGCGCAACGATTCGTAATCACATAAGCCGACGGCGACAGACTTATGACCTCCATCCATTGGTACCAGGTTGATGTTGACGTAAATCAGCAGATCGCTTTCGGAGGCCCTGCGATTCAATGTAAGAGGTTCCTTGTGCCTGGTCTCGCCAAGTTTTATTAATCCCTCAGTCCATTCCGCATCATGGTTGTAGTAGCGGTCGGGATAGTATTCGTCAAAGATCTTCTTCCCAACCATGCGCTTCATTTCCCATTCGGTCATCTTACGGTGCAGGGAATTGGCAATAATGATGTGGACATCATCAACCCCATGGCCTGCCAGCATATCCAAAACGATTTCCATGACGGTTTGACGAATGTCAGGCGTGGCCATCGGCGGAAGTGGCAGGCTGATGTCATCAACTGCAACGGTAACGCGCATGCCGGGCTCGAGCTGGGCGAACAAGGGATCGCAACCATGCGGATGATTCAAGGCGTAACGTATCGCGGCCTCACGATTAGGCAGCCCCTTGATCGGTGGATTGGGATAAAGCACCCGTGTACCGATGGGAAGATCCTCAAGAATGAAGTCCTCACCGGATGGCATAATTCGCGGCGCGCTATCGCGATCAATGTAGATGACCGATTCGTGCGTTTTTCTTCGTAGTTGAAGTGCCATAGGTTTCGAGCTTCAAGTTCCGAGTTTCGAGTTCAAGGCTTCCAAAACTTGAAACTCGAAACTCGGAATTCGAAACTACTTTAGGTTAAGAATCGGCCAATCATGATGCAGCGCCGTTTGACGCAAGCGCATGTCAGGATTAACGACGGCCGGGTGACCAACAATTGAAAGCATCGGCAGGTCACTCATGCTATCGGTGTAAGCGTAGGAGTCGCTCAGACTGAGCCCCTCGCGCTCCGCGAATACTCTGATCCATGATGCCTTCGTTGCCGCGGCCATGACCGGCGGCAACAGCCGTCCAGTCGCGACGCCATTAACAAACTCCAGGCGGTTCGCGACGTATTCCTCGATGCCCAGGTGCTCCATCAGGGGCTTGACCGAAACGTCCAACGCCCCAGTCACCACCACCTGGCGCAATCCGAGACTGCGGGACTTCTCCAGCAGTTCGTAAGCGCCAGGGAAGACGGCAGGCTTGAGCACAGACAAGAAAAGATCATCGGCAAGAAACCGTAAGCGGTCTTCCTTCACGCCTTTGTAACGCTTGAAGTAGAGATCGTTGAAAACTTTTCTGCTGTATTGGTCAGTGACGGCGAACACTGGCAAACTCAACAGCGTCGCGGCGCTCTTCTTGAAGCTGCGAAAAAGCCCCGCTTCGTTCCTGGCATAGAAACCAAGCGTGTGCACCAGATTCGTGCTGACCAATGTTCCTTCCAGGTCGTAGAATGCTGCCGCTGCCAAGCGCGCCTCCAAAGTTCTCCACTGCCAGACTCTCGTACCAGCTGTTCGGAGTAGGTGTTTAAGTTAGGGGCTTGCAAATATAACCCAAAGTTCTCCTTTCGGCTACGGCTAAAAATAATTGTACGCCATAGATATACAATTCAATTGTGAAACGCGGAAAACCCCAATAAAGGATGGGGAAGAACCGCATATGTTCAGGGGCGGGAACACTCGTTCCGTGAGAGTCGCCGTGGCCTGAGGATGGAAAGATGGGGATGACAAACCGGAAGAAAGGCAGCGTGGAGAGCGGCCCCGACTATCAGGATACCAGGCAGCCGCCGCACTAGGGCTTCCGGGCCCCGGCTCTCTTTAGCTCGTCAAGCGTCCGCTTGTGTTGCTCGAGTTTTTGACCAGCCTCGCCGAGTTTTCCCTGTGAGGTGAGGCGTTGATATTCGTCAAATTCCTGAACCGCTTTATTGATGAGTTGCTGCACCGTAGCCGGTGCTGCGCCTTCCGCAGGGGAAGGCGATGCGCCAGGTTTCGGCGCGCCTTCCACGGGCTTCTCTTTCGGCTGTTCAGCCGTCTCCGATGTCGGCGGTCGTCCCATTTCGCCAAAGAGATTGGTCATGGCCTCATCGAAGGTTTGACCATAACCCAGCCGGTCCTGCGTTGCCAGTACAACCAGCCGCAGCTCAGGCATGGGGCTGCTTTCCGCTTTCAAGTAAACCGGTTCAACGTAAATAAGCGACCGGCCGATTGGTATTACCAGCAGGTGACCGCGCAGGACGTGAGATCCCTGTTGGTTCCAGAGCGTAAATTGAGAGGACAGTTGTGAGTTCTGATCGATGCGCGCCTCAATCTGTAACGGTCCATCTATGAGCCGCGACTTGGGAAAGTTGAAAATTAGAAGCTTCCCGTAATTATCGCCGTCGCAACGACCGGCCATCCACCCAATCAGGTTGTTGCGGCCGGCAGGGGTGAAAGGCAAAATCAGAACGAACTCATTTCGAACTGTCTCGCCAGGTAACTGCATCAACACAAAATAGGGATCGATTGGCTGAACGCGTTTTTGGTTCTGCTGATCCAACCCAACCTGTTGGGCGACGTTCCAGACGTCTTCACGCTGGAAAAACACCTTGGCGCTTTGAGTGTGATAGAGGCCATACACTTCACCCTGGACTCGAATCAAAGTTTCGGGATAGCGGACATGCGCACGGAGATCAGCCGGCATCTGGCTCGCATCCTGGAACAAGACCGGAAATGTGGCGCGATAGGTGGCGATTAAGGGGTCCTGGTTGTCGAAAACGTAAAAGTGCGTCGTCCCGTTGTAGGCATCTATCACTACTTTCACGCTATTGCGGATGTAGTTAACATTATTGCCGCCGACGACGTGATGGCGCGAGTAGGGATAAGTGGCCGACTCGGTAAAGGCGTCCATCATCCAGAAGAGCCTGCCTTCGTCACTAACTACGATGTAGGGGTCGTTATCGTAAATGAGAAAGGGCGCAATTCCATTCACGAGTTCGCGGATGTTGCGATGGATCAGCACGCGACTTTCTGAGTTTACGTCGTCCGAGAAAGGTAGCTTTGACAGGTCGCCCAGTGCCCAGGCCAATAGCATGCGCCGCGCTCGGCCACCGATGTTTATGCCGCCGGCGCCCTGGTAGCTCGTGTAGGTGTTTGTTTCTCCCTGCGGATAGTCAAACTCCTTTTGACGCGTTTTCACATAGACGTCTGTATTTGTTTCCTGGCCAAAATAAATTTCCGGTCGCGTGACTTTCACGTCTTTTGAGTTTGATTGAACCGGCATGTCAGAAACTATGAAGCGCGGCATACCTTCCGGTGTAAATTCGTGCGCCGTATTCATAGTGATGCCGTAGCCATGAGTGTAGATCAGCTTTTCATTAATCCAATTTCGAGACGATTCTGGAAGGTTGTTGACGTT
>DASWDX010000111.1:0-9653 GCA_036395055.1 Pyrinomonadaceae bacterium
TCGCGTGATCGCCACGCCAAACGGCGGAGGCTTTGGCGGCAAGAGCGATCCTTTCAATCACGAAGTTGTTGTTTGCAAGCTTTCAATGATGACCGGGCGGCCGGTGAAGGTAACGCTTACGCGTGAGGAAGTTTTTTATTGCCATCGCGGCCGTCATCCAGTATTGATGCGCGTCAAAACCGGCGTGAAAAAAGACGGCGCCATAACCGGAATGCATTTCCAGTCGTTCCTCGACGGCGGCGCTTATGGCAGCTACGGTGTCGCCAGCACCTTCTACACCGGCGCGTTGCAAACAGTCACCTATGACGTCCCGCGTTACAAGTTTCAGGGATTGCGCGCGTTTACAAATAAGCCCCCGTGCGGGCCAAAGCGTGGGCATGGAACGCCGCAGCCGCGTTACGCGCTCGAGGTTCAACTCGATAAGATCGCTGAAGAACTGAAACTGGATCCGGCGGCGATGCGCCGGAAGAATTTGGTAAAACGCGGTACGTTGACAGCAAACTACCTGTGCATCGGGAGCATGGGACTCGGTCAGTGCATTGATAAGGTTGTCGCAGGCTCTGACTGGAAAAATAGATTCTCGGGATGGAATCAAAACAATCGCAAGTTGCCGTATGGCAAAGGCATCGGCATCGCATGCAGTTCCTACCTCTGCGGCGCTGGTCTGCCGATTTACTGGAACAACATGCCGCAATCCGGAGTTCAGCTTCGGCTCGATCGACAGGGCGGCGTCTGTGTGATGTGTGGCTCGGTCGATATTGGCCAGGGTTCTGATTCGATTCTCGCTTACATTGTCGCCGAAATTCTTGGCATCGATCCTTTCGACATTCGCGTCGTCACAGCAGACACGGATTTGACCCCGGTCGATTTGGGCAGTTACTCGAGCCGCGTGACTTTAATGACCGGCAATGCGGCGATTCAAGCCGCCGAACGTGCGCGTGAGCTGCTGGTCATGGCCGTGGCTGAGAAGCTCTCGGCGCCAATAGAAAATATTTCATTGGCCGAACGGCGCGTATTCGACGTTGAGAATCCGGAAGTCGGTGTCTCATTTGCCGAAGCCGTCGTGCTGGCGGAATCAAAGTTCGGCACCATCGGCACTGTCGGTTCCTATTCACCACCGCGCTCGCCAGGGCGGTACAAGGGCGCCGGTGTCGGCCCGTCGCCCGCCTATAGCTATTCTGCCGCGGTTGCGGAAGTTGATGTCGATCCTGACACGGGCATTGTGGTTGTCGAGCGGATTTGGATTGCGCACGACATCGGCAAGTCTGTAAATCCGATGCTGGTAATGGGACAGGTTGAAGGCAGTGTGTATATGGGCCTCGGCGAGATTTTGATGGAAGAAATGGCCTATCGCGCTAATCGGAATGTGGTGCACAAGTTTCCCTCGATGCTGGAGTACAAAAGCCCAACAACGATGGAGATGTGCGACGTAAAGACGTACCTGATCGAAGATCCTGATCCAAACGGACCTTATGGCGCCAAGGAAGTTGGGCAGGGACCGCTGTTGCCGGTTCCGCCGGCTGTTGCGAACGCTGTTTACGATGCGGTGGGCGTGCGCATCGATGAAGTTCCGATCACGCCGGAGAAAGTTTTGAAAGCGTTACGGGAAAAGGCGAAGGGTCGGGATGGACGATATGGGCCAGATACGGTTCCTGCAGTTGAGTGGCCAGAGCCTTTGCGCGTGCTGACCCCGGCTGAAGGTGGCGACGGCAAGGAGATGCCGCGCGTGGCAGTGCATTCGTGAAGTCTGGCAACTAGATGGAATTCGAATGGGACAGGAAAAAAGCCGAAAACAACTTGAAGCTGCATGGCGTGTCGTTCGATGAGGCTATGACCGTCTTTGATGATCCCTTATTCTTGACATTTGCAGATCCCGACCACTCTGAGGAGGAGCAACGCTTTATGATCATGGGCGAGTCCAGTAATGGGAAGTTATTAGTCGTGGCTCACGCCAAACGAAGTCAGGTAACTCGATTGATTAGCGCGCGAAAGGCAACGCGCAAAGAGCGAAAAAGTTATGAAGAAGACATTTAAAGAAGGTCTTAAAGATGACCTGCGTCCTGAATATGATTTTAGTTCGATGCGCGTGGTCGCGCGAGGTTCAAAGCGTAAAGCTCCCGAGGAGGCACCCAAAGGCATTCGTAAGGTGGCTTTTTGTCCGCACTGTGGCAACAAGGCACCACAAAAACTCCTTCATACACAGTACACAGAAGATAGGGGCTGGACTACTGATGATCAAGAGGAGATCGACTTGCCTGTCGTATATTTCACTGTTGTGTGCGAAACATGCAACTCAATCCTCCTATATAGCTCAGCGGGATACACCCACGAACAAGAACATTTTGAGAAGGCGGATTTGGTGTATCCGACCTCAGGTGACCTGCACAATTCTGTTCCAGAATCAATTAAGAAAATCTATAGCGAAGCCATTAGGGTGAAAAGCGTAGCTCCTAATGCTTTTGCAGTGCAAATTAGACGGGCCTTAGAAGCTTTATGTGAAGACCGTCACGCTAAAAAGGGGGTGCTGCAAAAACGGTTGCAGGACCTTGCCGAGAGGAGTGAGATTCCCCCAACGTTGGCTCGCATGACAGACGTTCTGAGGCTCCTCGGCAATGTGGGAGCCCATGCAGCCACGGAGGATGTAAAGCCGTGGCAAGTATATACACTGGATGAATTCTTTCGGGCAGTCGTGGAGTATGTTTACGTTGCTCCGAGTAAGCTGAAAGACTTTCAAGATAGCCTGAAGCTTTTTAAGAACAAGGTGCTTGAACAGAGCAGCACTATTCCTTAGGGAGTATGATGAGCGTTCTAAAACGTTATGATGCGTCTGCCCAAATTTGATTACCGCGTGCCGCGAGAAATCGCGGAGGCGGTGAGAATCATGGCCGGCGCCGGGCCGGAGGGGCAGTTTGTCGCCGGCGGCACGGACCTCTATCCAAACATGAAGCGCCGCCAGCAAACGCCTCGCACTGTTATTTCCGTCATGCGTCTACCCGAGTTGAATCAAATCACCGGTGACGGGAAGTCGGGAATCCGCATCGGCGCGTCGGTTACACTGACAGACATCTGTGAACACCCGCTAATCAATCGCGACTATCCTGTCATCGCGCATGCCGCGCGGACGATCTCCACGCCAATCCTGCGCAACATGGGAACAATCGGCGGCAACCTGCTGCTCGACACGCGCTGTAACTACTACGATCAGAATTACGAATGGCGCAAAGGCATCAACTTTTGCTTGAAGAAGGACGGCGACGTTTGCTGGGTGGCTCCGGGAAGCTCGAAGTGTTGGGCGGTGCAATCCTCGGATCTGGTTCCGGTGATGGTCGCCATTGGCGCGAAATTTCGTTTGGCTTCAACGTTGGGTGAACGAATTATCGACGCCGCAGGGTTCTACAACGACGACGGGATCGACTACCTGAAGAAACGACCGGACGAGTTGCTGGTCGACATCCATCTGCCTCCTCTTAATGGCTGGCGCGCTTCCTATCAAAAGCTGCGCCGCCGTGGTGCATTTGACTTCCCCGTATTGGGAATCGCTGCCTTTGTGCAACTGGACGAAGTCAGAACCGGGAGCGGTAGCGACCGGGTTAGTCTGGTTAAGGACGCCCGCATTGTTCTCGGTGGTATTGCTCCCTCGCCTCTCAACATCGCAGAGGCCGCAGCCGCACTAATCGGCCAGCCACTCGATGACGATCACATGCAGGCTGCCGCTGAGGCTGCTTACATAAAAGCTCGCCCGCTCGACAACACCGACTTCGTCATGAACTGGCGCAAACAAATGACGCGGCAATATACGCTGCGAGCACTCCAGGAGCTGGCAACAGCCGAAAGTTAAAGTATTGGTCTTTGGCCTTTGGACTTGGTCTTGGAGCGTAACCGAGTGTAATTCCAACCTAATGACAAAGACCGAAGACCCAAGACCAAAGACCAGTGATGTTTCCGCCATCATCCTCGCCGCGGGCCGTTCCCAGCGCATGGGCGCATTCAAGCCTCTGCTTCCTTTTGGCCCAACGACTGTAATCGAAACTTGCATCGAAAATCTGCGAGCTGGCGGTGTTGAGACCATTGTTGTTGTTCTCGGCCAGGACTCGCGTGCAGAAGGGCTAAAAAAACATCTTAAGAATACCGGCGTCAGTTTCGCTGTCAATCCTGATAGCAACAGCGAGATGAGCGCTTCAATCGCGTGCGGCGTTTGCAATCTGCCAGAAGAAACGAGAGCTGTGATCATTAATCCTGTCGACCATGCGGCAGTGCCGGTAGAAATAATTGAGACGCTGATTAGCGAATGGAAGAAAGGGGCACAGCTCGTAAAGCCTACCTGGAAGGGAAGCGGCGGACATCCAGTTCTAATCGATTTGAGCTTTCGCGATGAGTTGCTCAGTCTCGATCCTACTACTGGCTTGAAAACCTTTTTTAGCGCTCATCAACAACAAGTCAGTCGCGTTCCGGTTGATTCGAATTATATTGCGCGCGACATGGACACATGGGATGATTACCGCGCTTTGCACACGGAGCTTTTTGGCGTGCAACCGCCCGAGTCAAGTTCCCGGGAACGGATTGTAAAACAAACGACTTGCGATAACGCAAACTAGCAGTTTGCGTTACACTCGGCGGCGAAACCCCTGTTTGGATTAGATTCACACGGCTGGCAAGATAACCAACTAAAAGGTTAAACCACTCATCTAATGCACTGCCCCACCCACGGTAGGGGCAAGGAGAGCAAATGCTTCTGACAACTCGAAAATCACTATTGGCGATATTTTTATTGGGTATGCTTGGGGCCTCCCTCGCCCTGGCCCAGAACCGCGCTCCGGTTGAATTCTCGCTGCGCTCAATCGACGGACAGACGATTACCTCCGATAGCTTGCGCGGCGAAGTTGTGGTGCTGGCGTTTGGCGCTTCCTGGCTGCCGCTTTCGAAAGCGCAGTTGCAGGGTGTCAGAAAGCTTGCAGATGAATACAGTGATCGCGGCGTCGTAGTCTATTGGGTTAGCACTGAGTCGGAGGATTCGAAGTCGAAGAACTTCGCAAGCGACCAACAGCTGCGAGGGTTTGCCCAAAAGTATGGTTTGAAAGTTACGGTCCTGCGCGATCCTGATGGCGCCGTCTCGAAAAAGTTCGGTGTCGATCAATTGCCCTCCATCGTTATTATCGACAAGCGCGGCAACCCGAGCGAGCCAATCGGCGGACTCGATCCAAACGGCAACCTCGCGAACCAACTCGCCGAGCATCTTGATAAGGTGCTTGAATAGTTTCGTTTAAAAATAACTGATTGAGGCCGCCTATACGCAAGGCGGCCTTTTTCATTCCCGGGCAAGGTTTGTTAACCGCACGCAACTAACAGTTTTGCGTTACAAGATTTGACCTTGCCTCACGGGTGGGAATCTAATAACGTGCTAAGGCTGTTTTCTGGTTACGCATTCATATGACTTTGAAACCGATTAATCCGGAAACACTCGGCCCACTGCGAGGTTACTCGAACGGTGTGCTGGCGGATGCAGGTGGGAGAGTGCTATTCGTAGCGGGCCAGGTCGCCTGGAACAAAACGCAGACGATCGTCAGCGAAAACTTCGTGAAACAATTCGATCGCGCGCTCGAGAATGTTATTGCTGTCGTCACTGAAGCCGGTGGCAGTCCGAATCAAATCGCGCGGTTAGTTATTTATGTTACTGATAAGAAGGAATACAAACTGAGTTTGAAAGAGATTGGCGAAACTTACCGCGCCCGCATGGGAAAACACTATCCCGCGATGGTGCTGGTTGAAGTGCAGGATCTGCTCGAGGACAAAGCAAAGGTGGAAATTGAAGCAGTCGCTATTTTGGAAGCTCGCATGTGACCGATGATCACTGCCAAAAGTTTTCTTTACGAAAAGAGCGAGTCAGGCGTGGCCACGATCACGCTCAACCGGCCCGAGCGCCTCAATGCATTAACTTTTGAAGTTTATCGTGAGCTTACCGGTACTTTTGCAGCGTTAAGAACCGAGGCGGTCGTGCGCGTGGTTGTCATCACGGGCGCGGGTCAAGCCTTCTGCTCCGGCGGTGATGTGCACGACATTATTGGCGAGCTCTTTAATCGTGACATTGAGGGTCTGCTTGAGTTTACGCGCATGACTTGTGAGCTCGTGCGAAATATTCGGGCGTTGCGCAAACCGGTCATTGCCAGTCTCAACGGAACAACAGCCGGCGCCGGGGCTTGCATCGCGCTCGCGTCGGATCTGCGCATCGCCAGCCAAGAAGCGAAGATTGCTTTTCTCTTTGTAAAGGTTGGCCTTTCGGGCGCCGACATGGGCGCAGCGTATTTGCTGCCGCGCGTGGTGGGACTGGCAAAAGCAACCGAGCTCCTCTACACCGGTGACTTCATTCCCGCCCAGGAGGCTGAACGAATCGGACTATACAATCGCGTCGTGCCGGGAGATCAACTGGTGGAAGTTACACGCGAACTTGCCGAACGTCTGGCGCAAGGTCCGGCCTTTGCGCTCGCCAAAACCAAAGAGCTTCTCGACCGTGAGGGGAACATGAATCTGGATGCCGCCCTGGAGTGTGAAGCTCGGGCACAGGCTATCTGCATGCAGCATCGCGATTATCGCGAAGCATATGACGCTTTTGTGGCAAAACGAACGCCAAAGTTTGAATAGGGAAAAGGGTAAGGGGTAGGGGGAAAATGACCACTTCCCCTTTACCCGTTCCCCTTTACCCGCAAGCGTTTTTGAAAACTATGGACAAATTCCTCAATCACCTTCCCTTCTTCACTCCCGAGCATCGCGCTCTTGCCGCGGACATGGAGTCGTTTGTCCAACTTGAGATTGAGTCACGTGCCATTGAGGAGCGTGACATAGATGCTCGTCTGCGTGAATACGTCGCTGTTCTTGCGAAGGCAGGTGCGTTGCAGTATGCCGTTGCCTTGCCGGGTACAAAACTCGACGTGCGCGCGCTCTGTTTGATTCGCGAAGCGCTTGCCTACTCTTCCGCGCTTGCCGATCTTGCTTTCGTCATGCAGGGATTAGGAACTTATGCCATCAGCCAGGCCGCGCCGGAGCACGTGCGCGATTTTTGGATTTCCCGGGCAGTCGCAGGAAAGGCGATCGCCGCATTTGCTCTAACCGAGCCTGACGCCGGGTCTGATGTTGCCGCAATCAAGACAACTGCAACGCGTGATGGCGATGCTTATGTGATCGACGGTCGTAAACGTTTTATCTCAAACGCGGGCGTTGCCGATTTCTACACCGTCTTTGCGAGAACCGGAACGGATGCGAACGGCCGCGCCGCGTTATCCGCTTTCATCGTCGGCGCGAAGATGCCGGGCTTCAGCGTCGTCGAACGCACCGTGATGATTGCAGCGCACCCGATCGGAGAGATCGAATTCAAGGATTGTCGCGTACCGGCGGAAGACATGGTGGGAGCGGAGGGTGATGGCTTCGTGTTGGCTATGCGAACGATGGACATTTTTCGCTCGAGCGTAGGCGCCGCGGCTTGCGGCATGGCGCGGCGTGCCCTCGATGAAGCCTTGCGCTATGCAACTAGTCGCAAACAATTTGGCCGTCTGCTCGTGGAACATCAACTTATTCAGGAGAAACTCGCGGACATGGTTACGGAGCTCGACGCCGCCAGACTTTTGGTCTACCGCGCCGCCCATCTGAAAGACAGCGGGGCCGCGCGCGTTAGTCGTGAAGCAAGCGAGGCAAAGCTTTATGCCACGGAAGCAGCCTGTCGCATAATCGATAATGCCGTGCAGATTCACGGCGGCTCGGGACTCGTGCACGGGAATGTGGTTGAACGGCTCTACAGAGATATTCGCGCATTGCGAATCTATGAAGGAACTTCGGAGATACAAAAGCTCATCATTGCGAGCCAGCTTTTGAAGCAGTAGTAAGACAGACATTCTTGTCTATTTCCAAGTTGGGTTTACTAAATATATTACCAACATGAATCCTTTGTCGCTAGACACAACGCCTGAAGCTCAGCAGATGCATTTCAAGTTAATGCGCCGGCTTTCCGCTTGGAAACGTCTTCGGCTCGCTCTCGAGCTAACTCAAGCCACGCGCCAGTTAATCCTGGCTGACATACGTCACCGCTTCCCTGCCGCCACCGACGAAGAGATCCGGCGGCGCTTCATAGCCCGGGTTCTTCCCCGGGAGGATGTGATCCGAGCTTATGGTTTCGATCCAAAGCAAGAAGGCTTCTGATCAGAACCAATGGAGAATCCCTTAACAGTGCTATCCCAGGTTGCGAGTGTGCTGGAGCAACTGCGGATTACGTATGTGCTGGTCGGTTCGCTCGCCAGCTCCATGCACGGAATGTATCGCTCCACTGCCGATATCGATATCCTCGCGGAGGTAAAGCCTGAGCAAGTTATCCCTCTCCTCAATGCACTTCAAGAGAATTTCTATGTTGACGAGCATGCGGTACGTGAGGCCATTGACCGCCGCCAGTCGTTTAACGCAATCCACCTCGACTCGGTTTTTAAAGTCGACATCTTCATTCCCAAGTCAGACGAGTTCTCAAGAAAGCAGATTGAGCGACGTGAACCCAGGAGACTAGCTTCCGACCCCGAACAGATGATCTACGTCGCTACTGCGGAAGATACGGTATTGGCCAAGTTACAGTGGTACAACTCTGGCGGAAGAGTCTCAAATACTCAGTGGACTGATGTCATCGGTATTATCGGTGCTTCTTCGGCAAGACTTGATCTCGATTATTTACGTGAGTGGGCTGAAACTCTCGGTACCACGGATCTACTTGATCAGGCTTTTGAAGAAGCAAAGGGAAAAGACCCCGGTAGTTCATTTCAATGAAAATCAACATCATCGGCGGCGGGCCGGCGGGATTGTATTTCGCGATCCTGATGAAGAAGTCGAATCCCGAGCACCAGATCACAGTTTACGAACGAAATGGACCTGACGACACGTTTGGCTGGGGCGTAGTGTTTTCGGGAAAGACTCTGGCGAATCTGCGCGTGGCCGACACCGAAACACATGGCCAGATCACCCGCGCTTTCGCGGCCTGGGACAACGTTGATGTGGTCCATGGCGACACTAAGATTTCCATCCACGGCAATAGCTTTTCCGGCATCGCTCGGCTTGAGCTTCTCAAGATCTTACAGCGACGCTGCGAACACCTTGACGTCAAATTATTGTTCCGGGCTGAGATTCCCGATGTTGACCCGCTGCGCACAAACTGCGATCTCCTCCTTGCCGCCGATGGCGTAAACAGCACTGCGCGAAAACAATACTCGAATGAGTTCATTCCCAGTCTGGATGTCCGGCCAAATCGTTATATCTGGTATGGGACGAATAAACTATTCCACGGCCTGACGTTGACGTTTCGCGAAAACCAGGATGGCGTTTTTGCGGCCCACTCTTACAAGTTCAACAAATCTACCAGTACGTTCATTATCGAATGTGACCAGGAAACGTGGGACCAGGCGGGTTTCTCCACGATGAGCGACGATGAGACGCGAGGTTATCTCGAGAGAGTTTTTGCAAAAGACCTGGACGGTCATCCACTGCTCTCAAACAATTCGAAATGGATCAATTTCCTGTTGGTGAAAAACCAAAACTGGTTTTTTGAAAATGTCGTGATGATCGGCGATGCGCTGCACACTGCACACTTTTCAATTGGATCGGGTACCAAGCTCGCGCTTGAAGATGCCATA
>DASWDX010000112.1:0-7538 GCA_036395055.1 Pyrinomonadaceae bacterium
TCGATGATTTTGTCGTCAGCCTGAATATCGGGAAACTCGGCGGCGACCTTCCTGAAGCAATCCAGGAACAATCCGTCAGACAACTTCATGATGTTGGCTTTATGTCCGCAGGTTATTTTCCTGCGGCCCTCGCGCCGCGAATACTCGAAGGCGAATCGCGCGATGCGACTGGAAGCTTTTTCCGTAATGATTTTCAGACTCTCTACAACTCCAGGGACCACCACATGCTCCAGGCCCGCATACAAACTTTCGGTATTCTCACGAACAATAACGAGGTTGAGTTCTGGATAACGGCTGGGAACATTGGGTAGCGCACGGATGGGGCGCAGGTTCGCATACAAATCAAGCGCTTTTCGTAAGCCTACATTGACGGAAGTGAAGCCTTTGCCGATGGGCGTAGTGACTGGCCCCTTGAGCGCAACCTTGTTTCGTTGTATCGACTCGAGCAAGTCTTTCGGCAGTGTTTCGCCGAATTTTTCCAACGCCTGAGCGCCGGCGTAGTGCGTTTCCCATTCAATCTCCACGCCCGAAGCTTCGATGATGCGCACTACGTTGGAAGCGATTTCAGGGCCGATGCCGTCGCCGGGAATCAGTGTGATACGATGTTTCATAATCGTTTTGGTCTTTGGACTTCGGCCTTAGGACTTTGTTTTTTTCTGTGTTTCGAAGAGCTAAGAATACAGAGTTCAAAGCCCAAAGACCAAAGGCGAAAGACCTGCCAAACTATCAACTGACTACGAACTACGGACCATTAAAAAGCAGGCGAATGAATCCAGGCAGCAATATTGCAGACGTTATAATTATCGGTGGCGGCGTAATCGGTCTCGCCGTGGCAAGGGCACTGGCTTTGCGCGGCGTGCGCGATGTGCTTCTGATCGAGCGCAATAGTTTGGGCGCGGAGTCGTCCTCCGCGGCGGCCGGAATGTTGGCGCCACAGGCTGAGGCCAACCGGCCGCATGAATTTTTTTACCTCACCTGCCAGAGTCGCGACCTTTATCCAGGTTTCGCCTCGTCACTATTAGAAGAAACCGGTATCGACATTGAGCTTGAACCCACTGGCACACTTTATCTCGCTTTCACTGAGCACGACGTGGACGAGCTCGATCAACGTTACGACTGGCAGAAGCACGCCGAACTGCCGATAGAGAAACTGAGCGGAGATGAGGCGAGGGAACTTGAGCCGGCGATTTGCGACAGTGTCCGTGCCGCTCTTAGGTTTCCTCTGGACACGCAGGTAGAGAACCGTCGACTGATAAGCGCGCTGGCTGTGGCCAACGAGAGACTGGGCGTTGGAATCGAGACAGGAACTGAGGTCGCGTCGCTGAAAATCGAGCGCCGCCAGGTTACCGGCGTTGAAACTTCGCGCGGGTTCATCGCCAGTGATCAGGTCGTCATTGCCGGCGGCGCCTGGAGTTCACTTCTTGGTGCGTCGGACATAGCCTTACCAGATCTTCGCATCAAACCCGTTCGCGGCCAGATGCTCTGTTTTGCAGCCAATCCGCAGATTTCGAGGCACGTCATTTATAGTCCACGAGGATACATTGTGCCGCGTCGTGACGGGCGATTGTTGGCCGGATCGACCACCGAGCATGCGGGTTTTGAAAAGCGCGTCACCGCTGGGGGAGTTCATTCCATACTATCGGCGGCGCTGGAAATTTCGTCACGCATTTCTGCTTTGCCAATGACTGATTCATGGGCAGGACTACGGCCGCGCGCCGCTGACACTTTGCCTGTCCTCGGTCCTTGTGCTGAAATTGCACGGGTCTTTTACGCGACCGGCCATTATCGCAATGGCATCTTGCTGGCGCCGGTGACGGGTGAGCTAATCGCCCGGGCAATTGTAGATGGAGTGTTTCCGTCGTCGCTCGGCATTTTTTCCCCGGATCGCTTTGGACTAGTTTCAGTAAACTGATAATCCGATTCGCAAATTGAAACTTCCAGGTCATAACTTTCTGATGTTCGCGTTGGTCTTGTCGGCACTGGCCTTGTCGGGAGGTGCTTTTGCCCAAAACCCACAATCCCAACCTCCAGTGACTGAGGCCGCGCCGATAAAGAATGACGCGGGCCTCATTCCCGAAAAACGTCCCGCGAAAGTGTTGTATGAAGACGCACGCTCTTATTTAGACAAGACTTTTACTGAGTTCAACAAAAAGAAGATCCCTTACGATCAGAAGCTCGACGCGAAAACGAAACAAGAACAAAAGGACCTGGCGGCAAAGTATGCGACTGTCTTGCAAGTGCGAAAGTCGTTGCCGGACGCTGATATTTATTACCTCGGCATGCTTCATCACCTCGCCGGCAATGGAGATGCGGCGTTGGAGGCAATGCGTGCTTACCTCAGAGGTGAGGCCAGTGGAGAAAACGCGCAACTCGCTCGTGCCGTGGTGGTGCTGTATGCCACCCGAAAGAATCTCATTCCGGAAGCCGAGCGCGCAGTTGAAGCCTACGCGAAGAATCAGCCGCAGGATTTGAATGAATGGTTTGGCATGGAGACCTTGATTGCCGAAGCGTTTCAAAAGACGAAAGACTTCGGCGCGATGTCAAAGCATGCGCAGGAGATGCTAAATGTTGCGAAGCTGGTAGCGTCTCGGAAAGCCGTCAAGGCGTTCAGGCGCGACGACATGCTTTTTAAAGCGATCTCGTTTTTATCGGAAGCTTACGTGCAGTTGAACAAAAAAGGTAAAGCAATCGCGGCCGTCACCGACCTGCGGAAGCTGGCGGTCTCCCTCCCCTCGGGAGGTCTGTTGAGGCTGGCTAACATTCGCCTCGCGAGCCTGGATCGTTCGATTGACCCGCGAGGTATATTCAATGAAGCAGCGCCCGCCACTGCGGACTTACTTCCTGAGATAGTTGGGAGTCAGTGGATCGATCAGCCACCGGTGAAGTTATCAGATTTGCGTGGACGGGTTGTGCTACTTGATTTTTGGGCGCCATGGTGCGGGCCCTGTCGTTACACGTTTCCAAAACTGCAACGATGGCACGAAAACTATAAAGACAAGGGGCTGATAATACTGGGTCTCACAAACTATTCCGGCGATATCGACGGTCGTCGGGCAACGCCCAGCGAGGAGCTTGCCTATCTGCGCTCTTTCAAGAAGCAAAACCATTTGCCTTACGGTTTCGTCGTCGCTGATTCCTCGGTCAACGAACTCAACTACGGCGTATTCTCCATTCCGATGTCGTTTCTGATCGATCGTCGCGGGAACGTACGATTCATAGCAATGGGGGCGGGTGAACAGGAAATTGCGGCACTGGGAAAAATGATCGAGAAGGTAATGGCTGAGTCTACGGAGGCAGATATACGAACCGCTCGAGGTGACGGAGCGGGCGGAGTTGCGGCGAAGCATTGATGCCAGGGGGTAGTGTCCTAATTCCAGTTTCTCTGTGAAACCTCCGTGTGCTCTGTGTCTCTGTGGTGAATAAGCCTTAAGCAAATACTCACCACAGAAGACACGGAGAACACAAAGGAAGCACAGAGAATTTCAAATTAGGACACCACCATGCCAGGGACAGAGCTAACGTCGTACCTCGTAATGACCGTATACTCAAATTCAAGAAACGCCTGAGGGCTGGCAAGGCAGCAGTGGAAAGTCAAAACATAACAATTGGAATTGCTTTCGTAGCAGGAATTCTCTCGTTTTTGTCTCCGTGCGTCCTGCCGCTGGTGCCGGGATATATCTCTCTAATGTCGGGCGTCAGCATTGATCGTCTCAAGGAAGGCGGATCGGGAGGGAACGCACGCCGCGCAGTGATTCTAAATTCGCTGGCGTTCAATGCCGGGCTGTCGGCTATTTTTCTTGCGCTTGGAACAACGGCGGGCCTGGTTGGCGCTTCCATTATCAGTAATCCCTGGGTAAGAGGGATCGGCGGCGTCATCATCATCCTTTTCGGCTTGCAGTTAATCGGCCTCCTGAAGATATCCACGCTTTACAAAGACACTCGCTTCTTCTCAAACGAAAAGCCGCGCGGACCGCTGGGATCTTTTACTTTGGGAATTGCCTTCGCGGCGGGTTGGACACCATGCATCGGCCCGATTCTTGGCGGTATCCTCGGACTGGCTGCCGCGAGCGGCGGCTGGCGCAGCGGCTTAATACTCTCGGCCTTTTATTCCGCCGGGCTCGCGATTCCGTTTTTGGTTACCGGCCTGGGCATCAATCAGTTTCTTGCCTTCTACGGAAAGTTTCGCAGGCACCTGCACAAGGTAGAGGTTGTTTCGGGCGTGGTGTTGATTCTTGTCGGCTTGCTGGTAATGACCGGCCAATCGACTTTGCTTACGAGTTCGAGGCTGGCTGCCTGGCTGCCAAACGCCGAAGGATGGATAAAAGTTAACCCTACCGTTCCGGTAACATCCGGCGCGCCTGCCGCCGGCACAAATTTCGAGCCCGCTCCCGAGGTTCAATTTCAAACTCTGGCGGGCCAACCGTTTACGTTGGGCCAGCTCCGTGGCAATGTTGTATTACTAAATTTTTGGGCCACCTGGTGCATCCCTTGTCGCGAAGAAATTCCTGTGCTCAACGCAATGCAGCATGAATTGGAATCGCGCGGGTTGAAGATTATCGGGGCATCGTTGGAAGATACAGCTGCCGGCGTCGAGACGTATCAAAAAGAGGTGCGGAAATTTGAGTATCAAGTACTGGTCGGCGGAGACGAAGCGAAGGCAAAGTTTGGCGGCACCCCTTTGCCAACTACCTACTTGATAGATCGCGATGGACGCATCCGGCAGAAGATTATTGGTGCCCGAGACCGCACTGGTTGGGAAGCAGCTGTGAAACCACTACTTGACGAGACGCCGGCAACGGCCCGGGGGACCCAGTAGATGTAGGAGTATTACTATGAAAAGATCATTTGCGTTGATAGTTTTTGCGCTGGCGGTAGCGCCGGCCGCATCCTACGCGCAGGACGGACACGAGTATTCACCACTCGTTGAGAAAACTGTTAACTACAAAAACTGGACGCTTGACGATCTCAAAGACAACAAGCCCGTTGATCTGCGTTCACTGGCTCAGGGCAAGAAGCTCGTGATGGTGGTTTACTTTGCGCCATGGTGCCCAAACTGGCGCAATGAAGCGCCGGTGGCCGCCAGGCTTTATGAGAAATACAAAGATCAGGGGTTCATGGTCATTGGCGTTAGTGAATACGGCTCGCGCGATGACGCGCGCAATTACTTTGGACCGGCCGGCTCGCCTTATACGGTGGTCAGCGAATCGGAGTCACGTGAAGATCGCGATAAGACTCCGCACTTCGGGTACCGGCAAGCGACAGGCGACACACGTAAGTGGGGTTCACCGTGGAACATTTTTCTCGAGCCCGCAACGCTGGCAAAGACTGGCGATGTGCTCACGGAAAAAGCCTGGGTCGTCAATGGTGAGTTGATTGAGGCGGATGTCGACAAGTTTATCGCCAATCATTTGAAGCCGAGCACTGCTTCCGTGATCATCCCGTGTAAGGAATGAGTGATTTTTTGACTTGAGGTGTACGGGCGCACCTGCGTGTGCGCCTTTTTTTGTGACCCACACCTCTCGCTAATGCTTGCTACACCTTCGCGCTTTTGCGCCAAAGATTGCTCGCTGGTACTATTGCCGACTCTTTTCCCAAGTCCGGCGAACTTTACTTTGTCGTAAGCCGAGTAATCAGAACCGGGAGCAGGTCCGGGGAGCGCCGCAGCCCGCGTTGGGTGGTACGACCGGGGTGCAGCGACGTGAGAACCAGATATGTTGACAAGACACCCGGTCGCTACTCTCCCGGTTCTGATTAATCCGATGAACAAACTATAGAGTTTTCGGACACTAACTTATCTATGAAACTTCGTTTGTTGTATCACGGCCACTGTTTCGATGGCGTCGCTTCGGCCGCCACCTTCACGCGCTTTTACAAAGAACGCATTCACGCGGAAGCAGAAGTCAATTACGGCGGTCTGCTACATCGCCCGGGAAACCTGTTTAATCTCAGTCTGTTTGACGGCGACGAAAACGCGATCGTGGACTTCAAGTATGCGGCGTCGGAAAAACTGACCTGGTGGTTTGACCATCATGAGTCGGCGTTTCTTACACCCGCGGATGAAACTCATTTTAAGAATGATAAATCCGGAAAGAAGTTTCTCGACCCGAAGCGCAAGTCATGCACCGAATTCATCGCCGACGTTGCGCGCACTCAATTCGGATTCAACGACGCGCCGTTGCAGTCGCTGGTTCACTGGGCGCACATCATCGACGGCGCGCTCTACGAATCGGCGGCCCAGTGTGTGGAATTGAAGGAGCCGGCGTTGCAGCTCATGCAAGTAATCGAAGCTGATCCGGACGACAAGTTCATCGAACAGGCTATTCGCGATCTCACCGAGAAGTCGCTTGAAGACGTTGCCACCAGCGAAGATGCGCAGCGGCGTTTCCAACCGATTCTCAAACAACATTTGGAGACGCTGGAGGCAATTCGTCGCCATGCTGTCTTTGCAAATGGAGTAGTCCACTTTGATCTGGTTGACGAAGGCTACGAAGGCTTTAACAAGTTCATTCCTTACTACCTCTATCCGGAAACTACCTACACCGTCGCGTTAACTCGCGGCTCGCAGCGCACCAAGATTTCGGTGGGCTCAAATCCCTGGACGCCTCGTCCGCGCACTCACAACATCGCGAAGATTTGCGAACGCTATGGCGGCGGCGGTCACGCCGTGGTTGGCGCTATTTCGCTGAAACCCGATGAAGTTGAAAAAGGGCGAGCGATAGTGCGCGAGATCGTTGCGGAGTTGTCGGGAAAGAAAGCAGAAGGCAGTAGGCAGTAAGCAGACACGCCGAAGGAATTGGCGAATTTCAGCCCAGGGCAGCGTCCTGGGTCAGCGGTTCATTTGAAATAGTGAACCCTGAAGGGGTTCGCCAGCATGTTCAATCCCAAACGTATCTTTCATCATACTCAACGCAATACTTCTTCAAGAACGCTCGGTACTCATCCTGACCCAAATTCATTTTGCTGCTTTCCCAGGGCGTTGCCCTGGGCTGGAATTAGCGAACGCCTTTGGCGTTTGTTTCGTTGGGAGGGTGTGTTCCTCGATCAGCACGAGGCCTTGGGCGGAATTGGTTTCGACTTCAGCATTCTTGAGGACTGCCAGAATGGGTGGGATCCAGAGTCCGAGTTGGCCGGGGCGATTGGCAACTCCATCTAAAGCAAACAACAAGTTGACGAGTGGTCAATAACACTTCGGTCCGATGGTCAGAGATGTTGTGCGAATCAAAGGGCGAGAATTCATGTCTACAGGCAGCCCAGCAGCCTTCAATCCTTTAGCGAGTTCCCTGGCTCAGGAGCGACGATGTTTTTGATCGAGCCGTAGCAGTAATTTTTCGCCCAACAGATAAGGCTAGAGTACCTACTTCGCCATCAGCGCTTCGATCTCTTCGGCCTGCTTCGGTACTTTCGTAGTCAACACACGCGGGCCGTTTGCGGTGCACAGCACATCGTCCTCGATTCGTACCCCGATGCCGAGATATTGTTCGGGAATGTCTTTCGTATCCGGCGCGATGTAGATTCCGGGCTCCACGGTCATCACCACA
>DASWDX010000113.1:0-12102 GCA_036395055.1 Pyrinomonadaceae bacterium
ACTGCGCTCAGGAGCATCCGACACACGCTGTGTGAACTCGGGGCTAACAAGACGCTCCATGGTTTTTGTGTCCTTAAATCCGTGCAGGGCCGCTTCATCGAGTTCTTGTTCAAGTTGACGCAACAAGTCCGTGAGCTGAGGGTCGCTGTCGGTAAGCGGGGGCGGCACACGTGGCCCCCGGTCGAGTATCTTGCCCACCGGACTGGAGTACCGGGCAATGATCTGCCAATTGCCACCGCGTTTCTTCCAAAAATCGACTAAGTAGAAATCGCCGCTGAAGTCCCGGCCATCGATAGTAGCCTTTTGGATATGGAGCAGACTGACGACCGTAAGATCATCTGCGAGCTTGCGCGCCGCGTGATGATGTTGATCGAACGATTCAGACTTGAGTCTGTTAAGCGTGTTGTCCATCCAAATGGCGCGAGGTAGGCTGCCCTGAGGAATGTCCGACACGCGCAGCGTGTACTCGACGCCGACAAGACGCTCCAAGCTTTTGGCGTCCTTGTGCAGGATAGCATTACCGAGTTCCTGTTCGAGTTGGCGGACCTCTTCGGTGAGCTTAGGATCTATATCGGTGGGCGGGGGCAGTTGGCGCGGCGGCCGTTTCGGCTCCTCCCGTGCTAAAGCGAGAAAGCTGACCAGTACGACACACATGAAGGGAGTTAACAATCGGGTCATGAAACACCCTCCTTTTTAGTCCGCGCTAAGACAGTACTAAAAAGTCCATTGGGCACCGCTGGATGTCCTATCAACAATGTACATTGAGGTGAAACTATTTGTGCGAATCAACTCCTTATTCTTATTCCGCGAGACTGTCAGAAACGAAAGAGCTAGCAGAAGTAATGTCAATGGTTATTTCATCGCAAGCCCAAAAGGAGATGTCTAAGTATATATTATCGGCTGATGGCCGGATAATTACGGTATTCGACCATTATCTTGCCGTGGCTTGATAACAACGCAAATACCGGACATGTACCCGCTTCTCAATTAGCCGCAATAGGAGGCTCTACCTCCTCGGGCGGACTGACGTGCAGCCTTCGTTCAATAAGGTCCGCTTTAGTCTACTGCCTTCCATTCCAGCCCAAGCACTCAGATCTGGCTCATCCAAATCCGATCCCTCCGTCAAATGAACTCACCATCAGCTACCTCGAAGCCAGGAAAGCAAAAGGAAGTGACTCCGCTCGACACCCGCCACTGCTTGATGAAAGACGTCAAATAGAATTCTGACCGTTGTGGGCAGCGTCGTCTCAAATTTGCCACAACCGAAAGAGTCAGCGTTGTTGCGAGCCATAACTCTCTGAAAACAATGAACTATGCGGCGTCGATTCTGAGACCCACTGGTTTTTTAAGAGAAGGTCAGTTTGGAGATTGAGGCAGAGGGAATTGTTGGTATTGCTAAGGTTATCGTAACCAACGTGAGGACTCGTAGTGTCGAGCAATTTCACCGAAAGTTGGACCAGTCCCTAAACTAATCATGTGCAATGCGTTATTGTGGTTAGGTTTTTGAGCCGAGCAGGACTCGAACCTGCGACCCTCTGGTTAAAAGAGCGGTGCAGCCGATTCCATCCAGTCACGGCTCTTACGATCTATTAACATTTTACACAGGTTGCATCCGCTCTGGAGTACATCTAGTAATAGTCATTCACGCCTGCTTATCTGTATTCACGTCACAAATTTGCCACAACGAATCTGAGCAATCGTCTCCTGGTTCTGCCAGCGGCGCAATCAACGAGAGAATAGATATCTCCGTTAGCTCGTCATGCGCTTGTGATAAATCAACCTGTATGGCCTTCGATTCTTAATCTAAGAGAAGAAACCTGAACAACAGATTCAAATCGCATGAACGCGGCATCACGCTGCATGACGGATTGCCCTCGTGTTTTCATCTCTCAAACTTCATGATCCAAATATCACCCGTGATGCGTCCGCGCGAATAAAGCAGTTGTCGACCATCGTGTGAAAGCTGGGGGTCTTCGAGGAACAGTCCGGATTCCGGAAAATTCGTTGCCTTCGTCGGCTGGCCTCGCTGCCAATCTTGTGCCGGACCAGGCACGCGGTAGATGTTCTTATGGTCGGGTTGAAAGTACAGCCACTTGCCCGAGGGCGAGACGAATGGATGATAATCTTGATGTGGAGTAGCCACGACGACGCGTGACTCCCCGCCCTCCACGGGCAGCGCCCGCAGATCTAAGCTGCTCGCGTTGGATTGGTAAATCAACCATCTACTGTCTGGACTGAAGGTGGCAACGGGCACTACACCGGGCTCGTTGGTAACACGGCGCGCGCTCTTCGTCACCAGATCAAAGATGAATAGCTGGTTCTGACGATCGTCAACCACCGAGCCGTAGAGGATGGCTTGACCATCCGGCCGCCAGACAGGGTTGACCGCATTCTCGATCAG
Source organism: Pyrinomonadaceae bacterium (assembly GCA_036395055.1). GTDB lineage: Bacteria > Acidobacteriota > Blastocatellia > Pyrinomonadales > Pyrinomonadaceae > PSRF01. Next base: position 2,402 of record DASWDX010000113.1, read on the forward strand.
CAAGCGCGGATTCGCTCCATCGGGCGACATGAGCCATAAGCTACCCACGGCCCCTGAAGAGGCTTGCGACTCGTTCACCGATCTGCGAACGAAAGCGATAGTTTGGCCTTCAGGAGACCAGCGCGGAGATCCATCATCAAATTGTGGATCCGAGGTCAATTGAATCGGGCTAGAGCCGTGATCAATCCGCCAGATATGCCCGCTTGCCGCCTGATAATCTCGAAACACGATGGAATCTCCGTCAGGTGAAAAGCTCAAGGCGTAAATGATCTTACCGCCGGATGTGGCCGGCTGCGGCTCGCCTGTTTGATGGCCTATTTCAGAGTCGAAGGGCAATGTTTCAGCGTTAAAGGAAATTTCCTGCGCTGCGAAGGCGATGAGTTTTCCATCACGCGAAACCGCGGCTTGTATGTCACGCCCTCGCCCGACCGTAAGTGGCTCAGGCGTTCCTTCTGCTGTTCCTTCCGTCGTCGAAAAAGGTACTTGCCACAGCGAAAAATTTTTGCCCGGTTCGCTATTTGAATAAATGATCATCCGGGAGTATGCGCTCCAGACCGGGCGCTTGCCTTTGACGAGTCGCCGCGCCTCGCCGCCTTCGGCGCGGACGACGAAAATGTTGTTCCCCGCTTCGAATGTTATCCAATGCTTATCCGATGAGTAGCTCGGATATAGCCAGAACGCAGCAAGTGGCTCATCGGTTTTGAATGTAATAGGGATGTCTTGCGCCTGGCCGCCTTGTGCCGGGACTCGCCGCATTTGTGATTGGAACCTTGAGGTGCCGCTTGTGTAGATAATCATTGAGCCATCCGGCGTCCAAGACGGAAAATTGCCCGACTCAGCGATCCGCCGCGCGCTGCCTCCGAACGCCGGCATCACCCAGATATCGCCGCCCAGGAGGGGAAAATCAACGCCGGGATAGTGAAGGTTGGATGAACTTGAGCGTGTCGACACGAACGCGATCTGTTTGCCGTCCGGCGAGAAAGCAGGTTGTACGTCGTCGGCTGAATTGTTGCTGATGTTTATGTCCGGGCCGCCTGAGATTTGTTTCAGAAAAATTTGAAAAGTACCCGTGCGATCTGCGACGTAGGCGATAGTCTCGCCGTCCGGCGAAAAAGTCGGCTCGCCTTCGTAACCCGGATCGGTTGTTAGCGCAGTTAGCGAGACGTTTCGAAGATTTAGAGCACGTTCTGCCTGTCTGGTCGATCTGCCCATTTTCCATGCGACGACCGCGATGCTCATACCAATGGCTATCCCGATGATGGGCCAGAGCAGGCCCATGCGTTTCTTCCGCGCTCTTTCATGTGGCACGAGAGGCTGCACGCGCGCGCTCACTAGCGAGTTCGTCTCAAAAGCGCGTTTAAATCTTCGGAGATCTAACTCGAAGTCTCCCGCGTGCTGGTATCGTTCTGCCGGATCTTTGGCAAGAGCTTTCGCAAGGATGTCTGTCAGTTCGAGTGGGACTTGCGGGTTTATTTCAGTGATCGCTGACGGCTCTTTATTGATGATCGCATGAAGTATATCAATCGCCGACTCGCCCTCAAACGCCTTATGCCCCGTGAGCATCTCATAGAGCACGACTCCCAAGCTGAAGATGTCCGTACGATGATCCAACGGGCGTCCTTCGGCTTGCTCCGGTGACATGTAAGAGACTGTCCCCAGAATCACGCCCGACTTCGTCTGGTCGTAATCCTTCGCCAAATGAGCTGTAGTTACATTGCTGGCTGCGAATTGTCCTCGCTGTTTTTCAATGAGCTTTGCGAGACCGAAGTCGAGAATCTTGATCTGCATCGGGCGCGTGACCATCAGATTCTCAGGCTTGATATCGCGATGGATGATGCCTGCAGAGTGAGCGGCGGCAAGCCCCGAGGCGACTTGCGCTGCAGACTCAACTGCCTGCTTGACACTGAGCTTGTCATGCTGCAGTCGCGCGCGTAAGCTCTCGCCTTCAACATACTCCATTGCGATAAAGTCCCGCTGTCCGTCTGAAGCGAGGTCGTAGATGGTAACGATGTGCGAGTGGTTCAGCGCCGATGTGGTCTTCGCCTCCTGAGCAAAGCGTCGACGCGCTTGTTCATCAGTGATCAGATCATCCGGTAAACGTTTCAACGCTACGTTGCGGCCAAGGCGCGTGTCTTCAGCAAGATAAACCTCGCCCATCCCACCGGCGCCAAGTCGCGAGATGATTTTGTAGTGACCTACAATCTGGCCCAACAACGAATCTTTTTTGTCCACCAGCGCCTTGGCCGCTACTTCCAACGCAGGCTGTTCGAGAAAACTGCGTGCGCCATCATCCGAGGCGAGCAACGCGTCTAATTCCTTTCGCAGTACTTCGTCACCGGAGCAGGCCTCATCGAGAAACGCGGCTCGCTTCTCTGGCGGCAGCTCAAGCGCTGCATCCAGCAACCGGTCAACCTGATTCCAGCGTTCACGGTTCATGAATGGAAATTGCGGGATGTTTTGTGACGCGGGCGACAAGAGAGCGCCGCGCCTGAGGTTCTATTCCAACGCTCCTTTCAGCCAAGCTTTCGCTTTGCGCCACTCACGTTCGATCGTTCGCGATGAGACGTTCAGATACTCGGCAACCTCATCATTAGTAAGGCCGCCAAAGAACTTCATCTCTACGATTCGGCTCTTTTGCGGATCAAATTCTGCTAGCTTGCTTAGGGCCTCGTCAATCGCCACCAAATCCACAACGCGTTCTTTAGTCAAAATAACCGTAGCGTCAAGCGACAATCTCTGTGCGTGGCCTCCCCTTTTCTGTCGCGCGTGAGAACGCGCGTGGTCCACCAGAATGCGCCGCATCAACTGCGCTGCAATGCCGAAGAAATGACTGCGGTTCTGCCAGCTAACATTTTTTTGATCGATAAGTCTGAGATAAGCCTCATTAACTAACGCCGACGTTTGCAGGGTATGCCCTGGATTCTCACTCCGCATATACCGGCGCGCCAATCGATGAAGTTCGTGGTAAACCAATGGCGTCAATTGCGCCAACGCCGCCTCGTCACCTTGGCTCCAGGCTATCAACAACTGGGAAACACTGCTGCTTGAAGAGGTCATTGGACTGTGCTTGACGTGACCTTTTTCCACCCTTCCCGCTCGTTTGTCAAGAAAGTTATTGGCTCTTCAGAGGGGAGGAGTTTCTGTTGTCGGGTTCTCTCGAAAAACGTCGCGTTAAGACATGAGGGTCAAAAATGATAACCGCCCGATGTGCGGCGCTGTTTAGCAATGTTCTTGTTGTCAGTCGCCGTCGCGCTCACGATTTCAGCTTCTGTCCGCATCTCGAAAAGGAGCATTCTCATGAAAAACAGTCTAATGGCGATTTTAATCGTCTGTTTTGTTTTCCCTCAGACGCCCTGCAGTAGCGGGCACTCGATGAACTTAGAGGACCAGAGTGCGCTGACCTCGCCGGTGTCCGATCAAATCGAACCAAGCGCAGGTAACTGGCGACCCTGGATTATCTCTTCCGGCCGAGATTACCGCGTGTCACCACCACCAAATCCTGAAGAGACATGGGCCGAATTGAGATCTCTTGCCGACCTCATCAGCCAGAACGATGACCAAGTGCGGAGGCAAATTATGTTCTGGGATGCGGGAGCACCACCTTACCGGTGGATTGACTTAATCAACTCGCGGTTACTGGCCGGCACACCTACAACTCTATACCCGCACCGCGTCTATACGTACGTGGCGCTCGCCATGTATGACGCAACGATCGCAGCGTGGGAGTCTAAGTACTTCTACAACCGCCGTCGTCCCAGCGAATGGGACCACAATTTGCCCACCGCGGTTGCAGTTCCGAACAGTCCCTCGTATCCGTCTGAGCATTCCGCAGCAGCTTACGCGGCAGCGACCGTGCTCGCACATTTTCTGCCGGCGGAGGCACAGTCATTCCAAACACTAGCCGAAGAAGCGGGGTGGTCCCGCGTGTTAGCAGGCGTACAATTCCCAAGTGATCACTACGCGGGCCGCGACCTCGGCCAGAGAGTTGCCGAACAGGTGATCGCGAAAGCTGATACGGACGGATCGGCTTTGCCGTGGACCGGCACTGTGCCAACTGGTCCGTGTAAATGGATTGGGACCAATCCTGGGAACGTTACTGGGGGCAATTGGAAACCTCTACTGTTGACATCTCCTAACCAGTTTAGACCACCTGCACCGCCAGACTGCGCCTCGCCCGAGGTTCAGACCCAATTGGCTGAGGTTCGCAATTTTCCGAGAGCAGCACCCGGCACGGCTGCCACATTTCCATTCAGGGCTAAAGCGTTCTATTGGCAAAGTCCGGAAGGTGTGAATACTTGGTCTTATCGGTACGCAGACAAATGGATCTTTGAGGATCGACTGGATATGAACTCGCCGCGTGTCGCACGCATTTATGCGCTGATCGCCGCCGTTCAATTTGATGCTTTCATCGCCAGCCAGGACGGCAAGTTCACCTACTGGTACATCAGACCTCATCAACTGGATCCGACGATCATTCCCCTGTTTCCAGTTCCGAACCACCCGAGTTACCCGTCCAATCACTCAACGTATTCAGCCGCCCGCGCTGAGGTCCTAGCCTATTTGTTCCCGACCCGCGCAGACTTCGTTCGCGCGGTTGGCAAAGAGGCCGGTGACTCGCGAATCTGGGCTGGGATTCACTACCAGATGGATAACGTTGCTGGTGTGCAGCTTGGGAAGTCGGTTGCTCAGGTTTTCATTTCGCGGGCTCAGAGCGATGGTTCCCAGTAATCACTGGCGAGGATACTTGTGAACAGTACAGCGTCTTTTATTGGTCAACTAAGAACAACCGTTCTAACCATAAGGTAGTCTTAATGGGCGGTTTTTACTGCGCAAGTAGAATTCGGTGCATTAGAAGGCAGGAGCCACGACAAGCTTTCAATTATTGATCTAACTAGGTTTAGCGCGTAATCGACCGTAAGACCCACTGGTTTTTTATGAGAAGGTCAGTCGTTGATGTGGTGCGGAGTGAACTGTTGCATTTGCCAGCGTTATCGTGATCAGCGTAAGGAGAGGTAGTTTGAAGCGGCCACACTGAAACCTGGACTAGTCTTTGAAGTAATCAGACTCAAACCATTATTGTGTTTAGGTTTTTGAGCCGAGCAGGACTCGAACCTGCGAGGTTGCAGCCACTTCGGAGTCCAGCTGGTGCCACCTATTCACATGTGATTTTCGGTATTCACGTCTCAATTTTGTCACAAGAATTCCGCGCGGTACCACGGCACCAATTTCAGTCTCCCCGACCGCGTTCTCACATGTTTGGACGTCGGCTCATCCGTCCCCACTTATTTATAGCTGGTCCCACTTTAGTCGTCGTCCTTGAAGTGCACGTTCTGGATGACTGTCTGGCCGATGCACCGGCCGGAAGCGAGCCCGTCATTGTTGTCGAACGAGAAATGGATGCCTGCGTAAAGCCGAGAGACAGCGGCTTCAGCAGCGGCATCATCGAAGGAGTCGAACCTGCGCGGCGCCAGGGGTGGGAACAAGTTGTGATCAGTGCGAATGGTGTCCGTGAAGGTCATGATGCCAAACATATCGGTGAGCACCGTTGCGGCGGCGCCCGACTGGGTTGAGTGCCCGGAGATGTAGGTCGGGAAGTTTGGCGTGACGAGGTAGGGCAACCACATCGCGTCGATGTTGTCTTGAATGTAGGTTACTGGGCGCTCGAGGTTGTAGACGTACTTCGCGCTCCAGCACTCGATGAAGGCGTCGGTCACGGCAATTCCGACCCTCGCGTACGCCTCGGCCGCCGCCATCAACGAAAGCCCGTCATTCCTCGCTAACTGGCCCACGATGGCTATCCAGTGCCCAGGTGGTGTGCCGGTAGCTCCGGCGTTGTCTGCCCAAAAATCGGCAATGGTCTTCTGGTCAGCCGAGAGGGACAGGTTCGTGGGCCTGGGCCGGAAAGAACAGACCGAGGCCCAGGCACACCCCAAGAAGAAGACAGCATTTGAATTGGTTCATAGTCATACTCCTTATCTTCCGAGTGCGACCAAGAATGTTCTCATCCCTTGGCCTACAGCTTTATGAAGAGCGTTTGGCCGATCGTCTGCTGCGTGAACTTCGGGCCCTGGCCGAGGACGAGGCTAATACTTCGTCCACATTAGGCCTCGCTTAGCAAGAGGACGACCGGCAAAATGATCGAGGGAGCCATCCAAGTGGATGGCTTGGTTTATCGGCTCCGTAGGCTCTTAGCCTTTCCAGTTCCGGAGTGCCCGATTGTTTTTGACACCGGCGATGTATCGATCACGAAGTTAAAGCTCCCACCGCTGTCTGCATAGAAGGCTCGTGATCGCCTTCGCTGGCGTTTGCATTTTAGTTGTTGGAACCTCTAAGGACGTGGAATGTCGTGCGGTTCGCGTCCACACCGCCCACAGGAACCTGAGCATCCCAGTATGTCACGAAGTCTTTCGTGGCAATCACGCCCTCCACGATTCCGGCCAGCGCGCCTGGTCCATGGCAGCCCACCCCCAAGATACCGTCGCTTCCATCGGAATACTGGATTCGAAGAATCGCGTTCCCGTTGGCTGCAGTCCCAACGGGGCCGATCAGGTCGATCGGTCCGGGGGACTGGAGGTTCGCAAATTGCCAACTCGCAAGACCCGTCACCGAGTACGTACCCGATCCGGTCGATACGCCGGTGTTAAATGTCTCCCAAGTGCCACCGCCGGTGACCGCGCCGGACGGCCCGCCGCTGGCGGGAGCTACGAACGTCCCGGAACCTGTAAGCCTGATCGTCAGCGAACTCGGATTCTTCGCTGCCGCGAACGCCACTCCGCCAGGGCTAAGCGTGGGAGGGGTTGTGCTGGTATCGAGGCTGATAATGTCCCAGCTGACATGGTCAGCTCCGGCAATGCTCGATGTCGCAGTCGCTGTGTCGATGCTGAGGAATGCCGCCAGCACCAGAGATGCGAACGCCATAAGCATTAAAAGTCGTTTCATGATTGTCACCTCCTATGTTGAATAATGCGTTGAGAACTTACGCTTCCCGAACGGTCCAAAGTTTTCGTGACTAGCTTTGGCAATTCTTATGTCACCTTTTGCCAAAGCCAGAGTCAAACGTAAAGAGAGGCGTGCCGTTGTTGTCTCCAGTAGTTTTTATGTTTTGGTGTAAAGCGAGTCCCGCACAAGCGCGTCTCGGGGAACTGGGCTTAGAGACGTGTGACGCAGATTTCCACTGTTTATGCACCTGCGAGGTGTGCAGCTAGGTGTGACTGGCACCAGCAACGTCTCAGTTAACGCGCTATGAAACGCTTGGCTCTGCCAAATCAAATGGAGGTGGTTGTATTGTCCCGGGCCTTGTGTAATTGAAAACCGGGCGAGATAGCTACAACCACACAGTTGATAATTGGGAACGGCGGAACGATATTACCGCGGAGGCGAGTTGTCAAGGGGGCGAATTGACTCATCAAAAACCCACTCGAAATGGGCATCGTTGCCCACATAATAACCCACTCGAAATAGGGAGATAGACCTTACGGCAACAAACGTTGGAGGCCAAGATGAGGCTGAAGATGAGCGAGAGGCAAGCTCGCGAAGCCACGTGGGGGAGATTGTCAGTTTTGAACCGAGGATGAGCGGTTCCGTTCAGCAGCCCTCCAAAGTCATGCTTCGTCTCAGCGGGAAAGAGTTTCATTCTGTCAGGTGCGAACGAGAACCGCAGTCACTGTTTTCGGATCACCGAGGGCAAGGTTGGCGCAAAATTGTCACAAAGGAAAAGCTACTGCCCTGACAGTTAACCACAAGTCTTTGAAAACAGTTGTAAGGTCAATGGGATCCGAACGTGCGACCCAATGGTTTTCGACCAGTTGGTCAGTGCTTGCTGACCTAAACAATGTGGTGAGGCCAAGTCCTTGTTTTTCAATAGTGGTGAGCCGAGCAGGACTCGAACCTGCGACCCACTGGTTAAAAGCCAGTTGCTCTACCAACTGAGCTATCGGCCCACATCTCTCAACTTGAATGATCGCATTCTAACTGACGCAAAAGTCCAAAGTCCAAAGTCCAATGTCCGAAGTCAAGAACGAAATACCCGTACTGGCCGAGCGGACGAAAATGCTACGTGACAAAAGCGGACATTGGACATTGGACTTTGGACGTTGGACTAGTCGGCGAGCCAGCGTCCGACAGCGGAGTCCCTGACTACGATAGTCTGTGACCGTTCCGGTCCGGTGGAGACCAATCCGATCTCGACGCCAATTTTCTCAGAAAGGAAATCAACATAGCGCCGCGCGTTTGCGGGAAGGCAACTCATCTCAGTAGTTCCCACCGTGGGGGTTTGCCAGCCGGGCAGGGTCTCATAGATAGGTTCAATGCGCCGCAAGTCCTGCGAGACAGCAGGAAGCGATTCGCATTCTAGGCCGTCGAGTTTGTATCCAACACAGATCTTGATCTCTTCCAACATGTCGAGCACATCGAGCTTTGTTAGAGCGACTGAAGTGAAGCCATTGATCTCGGCCGCATAACGCGTAGCGAAAGCGTCGAACCAACCACAACGACGGGGCCGCCCGGTAGAGGCGCCGTACTCCCGCCCGCGCTCGCGAATCAGTTGCCCCAACTCAGCTTCGCCCTCGAGCATCTCGGTGGGAAACGGACCTTCGCCGACGCGGGTAGTGTAGGTGCGAACGATGCCGAGCACACCCGTCAGTCGATTTGGTGCCAGGCCGGTGCCAAGGATAGCGCCGCCAGCGATGGTGCTCGACGAAGTGACGAACGGATAAGTTCCATGATCGACGTCGAGTAAGGTAGCCTGCGCTCCCTCAAGTAATATCGATCTTCCTTCGGTAGCCGCGACATTCAGGAAGTGGGTCGTGTCTCCTATGAACGCGCCGAGGCGCTCGGTGAGACGCGAGATCTCGTTAAAGATTTCTTCGGCGTCGAGCTTTTCGCCTCCATATGCCTCGATGATCCGGTTGGCGTCTTCGAGGTTGCGTTCAATCCGCGAGTGCAACACTTCCGGCACCAGAGCGTCAGCAGTGCGTATGCCTCGCCGTCCGGCTTTGTCTTCATAAGCGGGGCCAATGCCGCGCAGAGTTGTGCCCACCCTTTCGTTGCCGAGTCGCTCCTCACTCGTGTGATCCAAAGCGCGATGATAGGGAAGTATTAGATGAGCGCGCGAACTAATCTTGACGCGTTCGGGAGAAACTTCAATTCCTTGTGCCATCAGGCGATCGGCCTCTTCAAAAAACGCTTTCGGGTCGATCACCATGCCATTGCCGAGTACGCAGGTCTTACCCGCATGAACAATTCCCGAAGGAAGCAGATGCAGCACGAACGACTTGTCGCCCACTTGCACGGAGTGGCCGGCGTTATGGCCACCCTGATAGCGAGCAACAATGTCGAAGTGTTCGGCCAAAAGGTCAACGATCTTCCCTTTGCCTTCATCACCCCATTGCGCACCGATGACAACGATTATTTTTGACATAATTAAAAATGGTCTTGGGTCTTTGGACTTTGGTCTTCGGTCTTTGTACTTGGTTCTTTGAACTTTGAGCTTCGTACTTTGTCTTTTGAAAGCTTCGAGACTCAAAGATCAAAGCACAAAGTTCAAAGTTCAAAGACCAAAGACCTAAGTCCATATTTGGACAGACGACAGGCGCGGACTACCGTCAGGAAAAATCCGCGCCTGAAGTTAGAACGGAAGATCACGCCGTGGCTGCGCCGGCAACGTGTTTGTCGATCATGCGCGAGATAGCGTCTTTGGAAGT
>DASWDX010000114.1:0-3910 GCA_036395055.1 Pyrinomonadaceae bacterium
AAGGCGAGGGCGTCTGGAAGCCGGACAACAGCGAACTGTCTTCGGCGATCAAATTTCTCGGCAATGATGGTACGCTCGTTTCTTCAATGCTGGCGCCGGACGAAGTCGTAAAAACCATTCGCGCGTTTTCGTCTTCAGCTCAGCCGGCTGTCGCTGGTTCATAAGCCGATAAACTACTTCTCCGAACCTTCGTGTTATTTACCTTCAAATGCATGACGTACTGATCATTGGCGCCGGACCAGCTGGTCTCTCCGCAGCGCTTTGGTGTGATGAACTGGGCCTTGACACTCTGGTGCTCGAGCAGGCCGAGCAGATTGGTGGACAACTACTCTCAATCTACGGGCCGATAAACAACTATCCCGGCCTGCGCGCAAATAACGGACGCGAATTTCTCGACCGTTTTTCAGAGTCTATCGATGAGGCTGACTTTGATCTCTGGACAAAAGTTGAAATCGAAAGCGTTGACTTGAAGGCAAAACGAGTGGCTCTGCGCAGCGGTGAGGAGTTGCAGTCAATCGCGATAATCATAGCCACCGGCGTGAAACGGAGGCAGCTCGGTATTCCAGGTGAGAACGAGTTTGTTGGAAACGGCGTTATTGAATCGGCCAGCAGAGATCGCAACGAATTTGCCGACAAGGATGTTTGTGTTATCGGTGGTGGCGATGCGGCCGCAGAGAACGCTCTATTGTTGGCGGATGTTTGTCCAACTGTAACGCTTGTGCATCGCGGTAAAAACTTGAGGGCGCGGCCAACGTTCAGACAGCAGTTGCAAACTCAGCATTGCATAACAGTCTTTTCGGAGTCGGTAGTTACCAGAATTCTTGGCAGCGATAAAGTTGAAGCGGTCGAAATACTCCGAAAAGATGCACTGAAACCATTTCAGATGGCGGTGCAGGGTGTAGTGATTAGAATCGGGGTTGAACCAAACACGGAACTGTTCCGCGAGCAACTGGAATTGGACGACGATGCTTATGCGCTCGTTACTAGTCAACAGGAAACAAATGTTGCGAATGTATTTGCGATTGGCGATGTCTCGAATCCGATCGCGCCTACAATCAGTGGCGCCTGTGGCGCGGGCGCTACCGCCGCAAAAGTGATAGCGACGCGCTTGAACACGTGCAAGTGAGGCTGGAACCGGATTAAAGCACTGCATCAGCTCTGAGTCGCATTTCGGCGCGGCACTCATGAATCCAGAAGTGATTGAAACAGTAACGCAAGAGCAGCCACCGTACAGCGACGCTCACATCGCGGCTTACCCGGTGGAATACATCGCGGGCATTGACTTGTACAATGCCGGTGAGTTTCACGCGGCGCACGACGTTTGGGAGGAGCGTTGGATGGGCGAGGTCGGCGCGCAAGAAAAACTCTTCCTTCAGGCGATGATTCAATCGGCGGTCGCATTTCATCACCTCGAAATCGGCAGGCCAGGGGCCGCGCGACAAATGTATCAAAGGGCGAAGGAGAAGTTTGCGCGCCTGGGGACAAACATTTTTATGTCTCTTGATCTTAAAGACTATCAGGCGCAACTGGATAGGGCGCTATCCTGGTTGTTGACTGTTCCCGATCCGCGCGAATTGACGCCGCCAAACTTTCCGGTTCCAAAAATCGCGCTTCTGCCCGAGATCAATGACTACGATTAGGAGCATATCGCTTGCCACTACTGAATCAAGTAAGAGTGTTGCTACTCGCCGCCTGGCTGGGCACGGCGATTTATTTCAGCGTAGTCGTCGCTCCGACGGTTTTTGGAGTATTAAGATCGTTTAGCCTTACCAACGCCAGCGAGATTGCGGGCACAGTCGTAACGCGCACGCTGGCTGTTGTCAATATAAGTGGCTTTGTCCTGAGTGTTCTATTACTCGCCTCGACTTTTGCGCTGAAGAAGAGTTATGGACGCGCATCTTTCGTTCTTCAGATAGTCTTGCTGGCGATCGTTGCCGCCGCAACTGGACTTGGTGAATGGGTAATTGCTTTCAGGATGCGTGACCTGCGAGCGGCAATGCATGGGCAAATCGATCAGGTGGCGCTAACCGATCCAAATCGTGTAGCCTTTGCGGCATTGCACGGCTATTCTGTCGCTGCGCTTGGTATTGCTATTATTGCCGGCCTATTTGCGTTTTTTGTTATCGCGAATCGCTTCAAATCGAGTCAGAGGTGGTAACTCCTGGTTGGAAATCATCGAGAACATTGCGGCGTGGCGTAAACGTTATGCCGATTGGCTAACGCATCGCAGGGCGATTACCCACAACGATGACCTTGGCAATTCGTATCCCTTTGTGAAGAATACGCGCGCGCCTTTTTCGCCTGCGCGCCGCGCTTTGCCGATGCTCAACCTGGCTCTCATTTCATCAGCTGGCGCGCATATTGACGGCACCGCTCCATTCGACACAACAGCGACGAGTGGTGATCTCAGCTTCCGTGAGATTCCATCTCAGATAGAGGCGGCGGATCTGCGCTTTGCATCACGAGGCTACGACCCGACCTCCGTACAGAGTGATATCAATTCGCTGTTGCCCCTCGGTCGTCTTTTTGAATTTGAAAGTAATGGGATTATTGGCCAACTCAATCCGGTCTTTTGGAGTTGCTGCGGCTTCATTCCAGATGCAGACGCATTGATCGAAGAGATGGTTCCGCGCCTGGTTGAACGCGTGAACCGCTACGAGGTGCAAGCTGCATTATTGATCCCGGCTTCGCGACTGTGTCATCAATCCATTTCACTTATAGCGCGTGCAATCGAGGAGGCAGGCATTCCCACGATGACGCTTGCCGTAGAAAAAGAGGTAGTGCAAAGTGTGCGACCGCCTCGCGCTGCGTTCTACGAAGGAGAATTCGGAAGCGTCGCCGGGCTCCCAAACTGGCCTGAGCACCAACGACGAGTGCTCGATGAGGCCCTCCGCTTAATCGAACCCATGGACCAGCCCGGAATACGCAAGCTCGTAGTCGAGTTGGAAAGCCAGGTGGAAGAAGCGCGCGGCGAGCGATAACAACCGTCTCAAAAACTTTATTCGTTTTCCTCTGAACGGTAAAACAACTCAATGACTAAAGCCAGGCGGGGTTTCCTTTTCATCACGGTGCTGATCGCGATAGTCGTTCTATATTTTCTTTTTTGGCCCGTTCCAATTTCGCCTCAGGCTTGGATCCCTCCGTCCGCGCCGCCTTTGACTGGTGAATATCAGCAAAACTCACGCCTCGCCGGCCTCGAGCGCTTGTCATTGGGAACGAATGCGATTCGGCCGGGTACCGGCTTCGCGCCCGAGGATGTTGCTCTCGATGCCGACGGTCGCATTTACTCGGGACTCGACGACGGCCGCATCATGCGTCTGCAAGCCGATGGAACCCGGCCCGAAGTTTTCTCCAACACATACGGCCGACCGCTTGGGTTGGCTTTTGACCAGAACGGTAACCTTATCGTGGCGGACGCGATAAAAGGATTGTTGGCAATCGCTCCTGATGGTTCGCTAACTGTTTTGAGTATGGGTGCGGATGGCGTGCCCTTTGGATGTACTAACGACCTTGATGTCGCCGCCGACGGGATGATCTATTTCACCGATGCCTCCAACAAGTTTTCACTATCAAATTTCACCGCCGATATCCTTGAACATGGGCCAAACGGACGCTTCCTTGCGTACGATTCAAAGACAAAACATACGCGTACGTTATTGCGTAACCTGAGCTTCGCAAACGGAGTTGCTGTCAGTCCCGATCAGTCGTTTGCACTCGTAGTTGAGACGGGCGCTTACCGGATTCATCGGTTTTGGCTCAGCGGCGCAAGGAATGGGCAGGCGGAAATCTTCATCGATAACCTACCGGGATTCCCTGATGGTATTTCCTCAAACGGCAAGGACAAGTTCTGGTTGGCGCTGGTTACGCCTCGTGACGCGGTTCTCGACAAGTTGCTGCCACATCCCTTTCT
>DASWDX010000115.1:0-9107 GCA_036395055.1 Pyrinomonadaceae bacterium
CTAGCGCCGCCCGTTCCGAGGCAAATGCCTCCCAGCACTCGGTACTGCCGGCGGCACAAGCTATCGGCACAGGCGCCCCGATAGCTTGTGCCGCCGGCAGTACCGAGTGCTGGGAGGCATTTGCCTCGGAACGGGCGGCGCTGGCCCGCTACCAGAAATTAACTCGCCGCAATGGAAGCGATGTCGATTTTACGACACTGGTGGATCTCGCTATCGGAGGAGAAAGCAATGCCCTTTCCGCTTTGAAGGCGACAGCTCGTTACCTGGGAATTGGCATCGCGAATTTGATCCAGGGCTTGGCTCCAGAAACGGTAATATTGGCTGGTACAATCGTTCGTGCATGGCACATTATTGCCGAGGATCTTAAAGCGTCGGTCGAAGCAAGTACGTGTCGAGGTCTGCCTTCTACACCTATCATCAGTTCGACACTGGGAGACCAGCCCAGGCTGATGGGAGCTCTTAGCCTTGTATTGGCAAGCAAATTCGCGTCAGTCGCCTAAGACACATCGGGATACTTCGGGAATAACAGATAGCAGGTAAGCCAAAAGTTGATCTTCGAAGAGCTTCACAGAGATCTGAAGAGATTTATGAGTCTTCTGGTTGGGTGGTGAATCTCTCCTTCCAGCAAAAAAACAGAAACCAGCTACTTAGCCAGGGTAATCAGGTAGACATCGTTCTCTCGTAACTGAACATCGTGCAAAACATTCCGGCCCCTCCTAATTTGAATCCAGGCGCTCTCGACGGGACTTCCGTCATTCTTCTTCGCCAGCTCTCTTATCTGCGCGCGGTCTAAATTAGCTGGAGCGCCGATCTTCAAGTAAGCGGTGTAGACGTCATTGACCTGGTAGCCGGTGAGGTAAACATTCATCTTGTAATTACCAGGAGGTAGCCCGGTAATTGAAACTCTGGCGGGACCCAAAGCTTTACTTGGCAAGTCTCGTTTGAATAGTTTTTGGTCACTCTCGTTAGTAATTTGCGGTGTGTAATTCCAAAACAAAATCTGCACGCCGCGCGCGCTGCGACAAGCCCAACTATCAGCATCGTTGGTAATTAATTCCTCGTCACCCAATCGATTTAAAAACTGATAAGCAAAGAACGCCGGCTTCCGCAGCCGCTGAAAATTCAGCAGGCCGAAGCCACCATGAAACGGCGATGGCACGGGGCCGTTCTCTTCGAAGATATCGGTGAACGTCCAATACGACATCGAATCCGCGTAGCCTTCGGTGCCTTTGAGTTTCGACAGAATGTACGGCGCTGAAATGTAGGAATCATGGACCGGGTCACGAGGAGAATAGGACGTGCTCCACTCGGTGTAGTGAAGCGGCAGCTCCGGCAGCGGTGACGCCTTGATTTTAGAGCGAACCTCGCGCACATTGCCGATGATTGCACCTGGTTCGGAATTCAGATAAAGCTGCTGCACTCCTTCGTCGAAACCTCTACCTATAACGCCGTAGTCATGCGTCGAGATGAAGTCGAGCGGCACGCGGTTCCGAGTGGCAAACCCGATGGTCTCATCAATCCAACCGTTTCCCGCCGTTGCTGGTCCACCAACGCGATAATCATGAGACACGCGTTTGATCGCTTTCGCCGTCACCTCATAAAGCTTGAAGTACTCTGCCTGGCTGCCCGACCAAAAGATATCGAGATTCGGTTCGTTCCATACTTCGAAGAACCACTGCTTCACTTCGCCGGCGCCGTAACGCGTCGTCCAGTGTTTGACCAAAGCTTCAACCAACCGATCCCACTTGTCGTAATCTACTGGCGGAGTGATATTGCCTTTCCACCAGAACACTGTCTTTGTCCCGCTAGCCAGCGCCTGGGGCATGAAGCTTAGTTCGACGAAAGGCTTCATGCCGATGTCCAGGATTGAATCGTACAGCGTATCGATGTATTGGAAGTTGTAGATTGGTCGGCCCTGCTTGTCTTCGCTGTAGACGCCTAACTCGTCCTGTAGCAAGCCGTGAAAGCGGATATACTTGAAGCCACACTCGTGATGGACCAGGGCGAGATCTTTCTGCCAGTCGGCGCGTAATCCTTCGGCCGCACGGCCGGCGCCCACAACTTCACGGAAAAATGTGTTGTGCTTGCCTTTTACGCGGGAGTAGCTGACTTCAATCACTCGTTTCGGCTCAAAGCTGTCGTGATCGGCTACATTCTGAGCGCCGACGTTGAATGATCCGGGGAGGAGTAAATACCACAGCGCGACTGCGCCATACAGAAATTTCTTTACGCGATCCATTATCGAATGCGACTAGCGTCAGCAGAGAGCGCGACGACATCAACATCTCCGGAGCCGGTATCTGCGAGACGGCCTAATACCAAAACAAAACGGTCACTTCCGCATCATAGTCAACCCAGGCCAGTCATCCGTGCGAAATGGAGACGCGGGCATGCCGGACTGGTTATAGAGATTACACACCGGATTGTCAGCCCAGGCGTACCGTACGGCTACCGGATGCGTTACGCCTTTGTTCCAAACAACGACCGTGTCACCTTCAATGCTCGCTTCTGCCCAAACAAATTTGTGATCTGAACCGGCGATTGCGAAGCCCTTGGGTGGTCCTCCATCAGAGGTTTTTAATCCCCCATCGAGATGCTTGAACTTAACTTGAATCTTGTCGTCTTTGACTGAAAATGAATCGTAAAGTGGACCAGACGATTCGACTTTCTGGTGATAAGTTTCGGCCAAAGCCCAAGCCGCCAGCCGCTTACCGACGTCAAGCTTGTTACGTGGATGAATGTCGTCCGGCTCGCCAATATCGATGATCACCGCCATGCCTGTGTTGGGCTCGTGCAGGGTCATTGTCTGCGCCTCGCGCAGCTCGGCCCATTCGCTGTCTCCCGGCTCAGACTGGACCGGGCGCCAATTGGCGAGTTGTACGAAATAGAAAGGAAAATTGCCCTGGCCCCACGCCGCGCGCCAATCGCGGATCATCGTCGGGAAGAGCGTCCGATATTGGTAAGCGCGGCCGGCGTTGCTTTCGCCCTGATACCAAATGGCGCCGCGAATTGCGTAGGGCGCGAGCGGCGCGATCATCGCATTGTAGAGAACGCTGGGACTATTCTGATTTGCCGGTCCCGGGAGTTCCGGATGTGATCCATAATCTGGCTTTTTTGGTTCCAGCGCCAGTTCGACTTTGTAGTTCCAGGGACCAGCCAGAGAAATCGCGTCAGTTTCTTTCGCACCCACCGGAGCCAGCGCCATCAGGTCCGTGCGGCCAAAGCCGCCTTCGCCGGCGCGGTCAAAAACGCGCACTGCAATCAGGTTGCGGCCAGCGCGTACAAGCGCGCCGGGAATCTTGTAGTCCCTCGGCACCAGGTAGCTATTCGGCGTATCGTTGCCTGTCGCGCCGACGCGCGTGCCGTTGAAGTAAGTGATATCGAAATCATCGATCGCCGTGAGCTTCAGCTCCAGAACCTTTCCCGTCCATGACCCGGGCAGTTCAATCTCTTTGCGAAACCAGACTGCGCCATCGATGACTAGTCCTGCCGTCTCGAAAAACTGCGGTAGATTCATCCGCGTCCAATCCGCCGCGTTGAGCGCTGGATCGGCGTAGCCCAGGGCCTCGCCTTTGTTGCCGGGGTCCTGGTAAAGATTGTTTCGTTCCCATTCAGCCAGCGCGCGTTCGTAATTCTCCCGGCGCTGCGGCGCCCTTTCCAGACTCTTTTCATACCGATCCAGAATCGGCCTGAGGTCAGGGGCCGACGCCAGCGCATCGTGACTGGTCCAGGCTTCCGCCGGTGTACCACCCCAGGAAGTGTGAATCAAACCGAGAGGTGTCTTGAGGCGTTGATAAAGCTCACGTCCGAAGAAATACCCGACGGCGGAAAATTGCCCAACCTGTTCCGGAGTCGTCACCACCCAGTGGCCCTTTATGTCGTCCAGAGGTAAAGCCGCGGTGTTTTTCTGTACCGTGAAGAGATGAATCTCTGGATAGTTGGCCTGTGCCATTGCTTCGGCGCCGCCGGTGGCGTTCACTAACGGAAACTCCATGTTGGATTGGCCGGAGCAGATCCAAACATCGCCGACGAGCACGTTTTTGAAAGTCAACGTGTTGCTGCCGGCGATCGTAAGCACGAATGGACCACCAGCTTTAAGCGGCCCAAGCAACGTTTGCCAATGACCCTGCGCGTCAGTTGTCGCGCGCTCTGTTCGTCCGGCAAAAGTAACAGTGACACTCTCGCCCGGTTTGGCCGTACCCCACACGCGCACTCTGCGGCTCTGTTGCAGGACCATATTGTCGCCAACGATCGAAGGCACATGGACCTCAGCCTGCACCCGTTGCCCAATCAAGGGGAAAGAGCAAAAGACTAAAATGAATAGAAGAAGTTTACGCATGGCTTTCTCTGGTACTCGAGCAAGGTTTATCTGGCTTTCGCAGCAGATTTTACTACTTGAGAGGTCTGGTCCGCATTAGTTGCGGGTTTTTCCGCAGGCCTCGGCTTTAGTCGTGATACATGAAGCTGAGTCACTCCGGCCTCGTCTGTTCCAACATTCTTCAGGTTGAAGCACGACGATTCGTCGCCACCGCACCAGGAAAACTGCACGCCGCGGTTGCTAAGAAGGCTCATCTAACCCTTGACGCAGTAACGTGCATTAATCAGACGGCTCTTCTGACTGCTTCAAGCCAACAGCAGATAATGTGTAGAACAGAATTGCCACCAACACGACGTACTGAAACCCCAGCAGCATCGAGCTATACTCGGCCAACCCGCCAACCATGGCTCCGGCAATATTGAAGCCAAAGGCGCGGTCAGGCTCGGCGGTCCGCTTAAATGACGCAGCAAAGATCACACCGGCAAACAGAATCGGCGCAAACACCAAACTGCATGATCCGATCACCTGCAGGCTCCGGCTCATTCCCAGAAAGAAATCCAGGGGTACCGCAGTGTTCGCCACCAGCGTCAGCAACAGACCCACATAATAGGGCCACAGTCGCTCAGGCCGGAACCTCAGGGTCAAAAGATTGGCGAGCAGGATCATCACCAACACGGCAAAGAAAACGACTGAGTTGACGATCCAGGTGCTGCCAAACAGCAAGGCCATAGTGACCACTGCTTTGGTCTCGACAAGCATGAACCCTGCACCCAGCAGGAAGAGCTGAACGCTGAGTGACAAACTGTTGCGGCGAGCGCCGGCGCTAATCTCCGTCCTGGCATCCGTGACTTTTTTGAGTCGAGGCAGGAACAGAAAGATGAGCAACAATGCCAATCCGATCATGATTACCATGCCTCTCAGGCTAAGTGTAGGTATCATCGGCTTACGCAAATACAAGAACGGCCAATCGTCGGTAGCAGAACGCAGTCCCTCGGCAGGAGGCAACACTGTCGCCAATCCGAAGTGCTGCCAGTGAGTCGTTCCTTGCTGTGGTCTATCAGGAGTTTGTTGCGACGAAATTGCTACTAATCCAGATTGGAAACCATTTGGTGATTCCGGTCCCGGCGGCTGATCGTCGCGCAGAAAGTAATCGGGCTGGCCGGCAAAGGCATTCCGCAAATCGGAGGTCGCGCCGGCGAAGAAAACTGTGAAATCACCAAAGGTTGCTCGGTCAGGCTCAATTACTTTCCGGTAAGGCAGCGTCAACACTAATGGATTGCCGGCGCCGAAAACCTCCTCCAGCCCTTTTTGCAAGCGAGCAGCCAGCCAGCCCTGACGAAAATAGTTATAGATCACAAAATTGCCTTCAGGCTTGAGGTGACGGCGGACATCTTCATAAGCCTCGCGCGTGAACAGAAAACTTTCAAGGCGAATATTGCTATAGCCGCTGTGCAACACCAGCGAGTCCACCAAGGCATAGATGATCAAGTCATATTTACGCTTAGTCGAGCGTAGAAAGTTACGGCCATCATCCAGATGAATCTCGACGCGTGGATCCTGATAGGGATTATCGGGATGATACTGTTTTCCCAGGCGATTAATCGCCGGGTCGATCTCAACCGCGTCCACGTGTCTGGCGCCCCACTGCAGCGCCCGGCTGACATCGTTCCCGGATCCGGCTCCAATGATCAGCACATCTGCAAAGGCCGGCCTTCCCACATCTCGATTCAGCAGATGAGGCAAAGCATAGGCTGGAAAATTCTCGTTTCGCGAGACCATCTGCTGGTGATAGATCAGATTTACCGAAAGAGACAAGTCGGCTTGCTTGAAATCGATTCTGTAGTAAGGTGACCAGAATTGCTGGACAGGGCGCTGGCCTTCATACTGATCAAGTGTGGGCACTAAGGCTGCCAGCCAGACGACTACCACCAACAGCAAAGCGATCAGCGGCGCCAGACCTACCAGCCGTCTGCGAAGGCGATGGCGAGGTGAGATGAAATAGAAATAACCCAGCCCGGCCGCAACCAGTAAGAACCACCAGAACGACGACAACTCCAGCCATGAGCAAGCAGCAAACAACATAATGCCTGCGATGCTGCCCATGATGTTCAAGGTGTAAGCCTGCACGCGATTGGGCCAACGTTTCAGGCCTCGACCCAATTCCTGTCCGGGACCAATGAATGCCAGTGCGATCACAATGAAAAAGAAGCCGCAGAGAACTTCGATGGGGATTGCATAGTGTGACAGATCGCCGCTGTGGTATTCGGTGCCGAAGAAGATTTGCTGCGGTGACGCTTGATTGCCCACATCTACGAACTTGATGAATGAGCCGCTGCTGATCTCAACCGCATGCGCAGTCGCCAAAGCAATGACGAGCAGCAGCGGCGTCCACATCAGGTAGTTTCGCGGGTGACGGGCAGCCAAACAGCCCACCGACATCCCCAGGAAACAGGCCAGCAGCATAACGTTTGTAAAAAACGTCAGGTAAAGAACATGGGCCGGAAACCAGCGGATGCAAGCCAGTTCCAGGAACAGAATTACGAGGCTTATTAAGAACAAACCAAAGCCGTCGCCGAGGCGCGAGAAACTCCGCGGTTCGTTGTTAGGTAAGGGAATGGAGCTCACAGGGCCTTTCATCGCGTAGTGGACCATCAAACCAGAATTGGCTGAAGGTCAAGTTGGGCGAGTGCGAACTACTCACTGAATGTGAGTCAGCATTTCCACCAAAGCCTCAGGCGCTGACCACTGGGCGTTGTGATCCGCCGTCAACTGCTGGACGGGCCAGCCGCGCTCCCTGGCGCGCTGTGCCTGCGGCCAAAAGTCGTCGTCTTTGGCTTCCTTACCTGCATCCACTGTGAGGATGTAAGTAGCAGGAAGCTTAAGAGCGGCTTTGTTCTTTAGCGCGATCGGCTCGGTAAATGTTTTCAGGGGTTGCGGTACGTCGTGCGGAGGCGGCTGATCCGGTTTGACCCAGGGTGGCACAATAAAATCGCCTTTGATCATCGTCTTCACCCGCTCGCTGTGCGCGCCAACAAGACTCATCACACTCTCGCCGTCGTTCGGCACCATCGCGTCTACATAAACCATTCTGAGTATTCGATCAGGCACGCGATCGGCCACACCGGTGATGACCATCCCACCGTAGCTGTGGCCCATAAGGATGATGTTATGAAGGTCTTCGTACAGTATCGTGTTGACAACATCATCGATGTGCGTGCTCAAGCCGATATCGGTTCTGGCCAAATGCACGCGCTCACCCAGACCCGTTAGCTGCGGGCGATAGACGGTGAAGCCCTTTTCACGAAGCAGTGCCTCGACTTTGCGAAAAGCCCAACTGCCACCCCACGCACCGTGAACGATGACTATGGTGGGCTTCGAGGATGGTTCCGGCCTTTGAGTCTGAGCCGCGGTAGTAACCGCCATTACCAATAAAAGAATGAGACGGCCCGTTATAAAAACTGCGCGACCAATCTTCATGGGATTCCCTCCTCCCGCTTCCTCGGCGGGCTGTGCGACATGCGAACAGGCACCTCTTCGCGCGGGTTCATTTCGTATCGGAGTTGCTTACAAACGCAATGCGTTTACTGTCTGGTGACCACGACGGAACATTGATCGTACCCTGCCCACCGTATACGTAAGCGACGACTTTGGCAGGGCCGCCGCCGGCCGACATCAGGCGGATGTAAACGCGTTTATAGAATGGATGATCCTCAGGCCTAACGTCTTTAAGAAAAGAAAGGAAGACGATCCATCTCCCATCCGAAGAGATGTGTGGAAACCAATTGTTGAATTCGTCATTCGTTACCTGTTCCTGCCCGCCGCCGTCGGGTTTCATTCGCCAGAGTTGCATCAAGCCCGTGCGTGTCGAGTTGAAGTAAATGTACTTTCCGTCTGGTGTGTATTCGGGACCGTCATCCAGTCCCGGCCTGTTGGTTAGGTTCGTCTCTGTGCCGCCGGCGGAGGGGATTTTGTAGATGTCGAACTCGCCGTCTCGTTGCGCCGTGTAGATCAGGAACTTGCCATCGGGCGACCAGCCGTGCAAGTAAGAAGGTCCAGTTGTCGTAATCCTTTTCGGCGTTCCGCCTTGCACGGGCATCGTGAACACATTCGATTGATTCTGCTCTTCCTCGACGTGATTACTAATGGCCAACATCTTTCCGTTGAAGGAGAGGACATGATCGTTGTTGTTGCTGATGGCAAAACCGGTATTGAGTTCTGTCGGCGTTCCTGAGGCGAGATCGAATCGGTACAGCCTGCCGTTGCGGTTATAGATCAGGGCCTTTCCGTCTCGAGTCCAATTCGGCGCCTGCAGGGAATCCGCGACATGGTAGATCGTCCGCCGGCTTCCACTTTCGACGTCCAGGATTTCCAAATCACTGCCAATGTAGTCTCGGTAAGGAACGAAGTTGTCTTTAGCCGGCACCGTGATCCGCACGTTGCTAAACACAGCCTGTTCCAGCACCTCCTTGTTGTGTGAGCAGACAAACAGGCCCACATAAACTTCATCTCCCAGTGCCAGATCCGGGATTTGTTCCGATGTAAACGGATCGCCAAAGCGAGCGACGGACATCGTGTATGTATTGCCTTTTCGTTCCAACTGCAGCACGTCCGCCGCTTTTACGGTGGATATCTTCTCCTCGGTATCAGCACCGTTTGTTCGCCGGAACTGCAGAGACGTTAGACCATCGCCATGGACCACGGCGGTGACGTGAGGCGAGTTCGATTCAAGGCTCGAGCGCACGATCCAACCGATCTTTCGATGTGGCTCAACACCCTTGCCGATAAACTG
>DASWDX010000116.1:0-7425 GCA_036395055.1 Pyrinomonadaceae bacterium
GGGCATCTTCACGAAATCGAAATTGGCCCAGCCGTCCGGTTCGACACTGATTGCAGTGCGCAGGTAAACATCCTTTTGCTGGAAGCCTTCAGGGCCCATCTCCTGCCACCAGTCGAGATAATTTGGCAGCCACTTTTCCAGCGCGCGCTGAAGCTTTTTGTCTTCCGAGAGGTTAACGTTGTTAGGGATGCGTTCGTACAAGTTCATGAATTCTCATCTCCGTGGCACAGCTTTCCCCTGCATCAGGACAGGAGCTTCGCCATCCTATTAAGTTCATCCCGGCTCGGTTGCGGGAGTCGGTCGACGCTGTACCTTATTTGTCCATCTTCAATATGAGCGAGTTTCGCTGACGTAATGTCGTCTGGACCATACTGCGGTACGACGACTAGGTGCGCGTGCGGCACGCCAAAGCCTTGAACCACCAACCCGACTCTTTGTGGCTTCAATTTCTCTCTGAGGTGTCGGGAGAGCTTCTGTGCCTCGATGAGGATGCTGCATGCCAATTCATCTGAGAGGTCACAGAAGTGGTCAACATGCTCTTTCGGGATGACCATGAACTCGCCTGCGTTGATCGGCCTAATATTCATGAAGGCCATAATTAGCTCGTCTTCGTAGAGGATACTGGCCTGGGCCTCGTGGGCGACGATCCGACAGAAGATGCACGAGGAATCTGATTTCACTTTACAACCGTTGACAATGGTAACTAAGTTCTCTTGAAATCAAAGTGTGCCTGCGTGGGCTTGCCGTAATTCGTCAGCGCCCCCTCCGGACCGACTGCGTTTGGTCGCTGGAAAATCCAGTTCTGCCACGCCGTCAAACGGCCGTAGATCTTTGTGTCCATCGTCTCCGGTCCGGCGAAACGCAGGCACGCCTCCATGCCAGTCAAAGCATCCGGTGATAGCGACGTGCGCTCTTCGATCGCCACGCGAATCTCATCTTCCCAATCCAAATCGTCGGGAACGAAGGTTATCAGTCCAGCTTCATCAGCTTCCTCAGCGTCGAATGCCCCCTTATGCGCTAAAACCCTATCAAGCTTTTCCGGGTCGGCCAGGAAGCGCGACTGAAGCCGCGTCAAACCGTTGCTCATCGGGAAGCTGCCTGCGTTTAATGTGGATACTGAGACTGAAGTCGCCCCTTCTTCAGGATCGTTAAGCATGTAACTGCGATCAGAAGCCAACATTAATTCGAGCAAGTTACCCGCAAAACAACTTCCCGGCTCGATGATAGCGAAAAAGCTTTTCGCGGTTAGATCCATACGTCGCAGTACGCGCGCCTGATAAAGAAGAATCTCGCGAACCAGCCAGTGATCCTTGTTTGCCGCGAGTGTCTTATCCACTGCCAACACATCCTCGATGTCGCCTTGAGTACGGACGCACACCAAGCCGATTTCCGGCTCGTTGACACGCATATGGAGCAGTGCATCATCCAACTCGCGATAAACCTGAAGCGGCCAGTAAGAGTCACCAAGTTTCTGAATCTCCTCCGGCGTGGTGGGCAGATCAGCTTTCAGGCGAGGCCCCCGCACAGTCAGATCGGCATAACGCTCCTCGCGATTCAAGATCAGACTCACCCATTTGTACTCAACACCAGCAGGCTTAAGTTGTTTTTGAAGCGGATTGAGCTCTATGCCGTAACGCAAACCGTTAGTTTGCGATGACTCGCTATCACTGAAGGCGGTAGCTTCGGCCGCAGTCCGCAAACTAACAGTTTGCGTTACTGCGGCGATCTCGCGCACGCGGGCGTCGATCGATTCCTGAAACTTACTCGTCGGGAAAAAGTCGTCAATCAGTCCCCATTCTTTTGCGCGCTTTCCTTTCAACCCTTCCGCGAGTGTGGAAAAAACGTCAGCGCGGTCGCGGCGAACTTTTCTTTTATCGACAACCCTCGTCAAGCCCCCCGTCCCCGGTAACACCCCAAGCAAGGGAACTTCAGGTAGGGAAATAGCCGAGTTGCCGTCGTCCACCAGATAGATTTCGTCGCAGGCGATTGCCAATTCGTAGCCGCCCCCGGAAGCTGTGCCGTTAAGCGCCGCAATATAACGCCGGCCCGAATGATGCGAGTCGTCTTCAATGGCGCAGCGCGTTTCGTTCGTAAATTTGCAGAAGTTTACTTTGAACGCGTGTGACGACGTGCCCAGCATGTATATGTTTGCGCCGGCGCAGAAAATACGCGGTTTGAGACTGGAAATAACGACCACCTTGACCTGGGGTTGCTCGAAACGCAGTCGCTGAATCGCATCTGCCAGTTCAATGTCGACGGCGAGATCATAGGAGTTAAGCTTGAGCTTGTAACCGTCGGCGAGCGTCACGTCTTCCTGAACATCCATCGCCAGCGTTGCGACATTGCCTGCGACACTCAGTTTCCAATGTTTGTATTGTTCAGGCGACGTTTGAAAATTGATCATGTGCTCCTCGTTGTAACTCTACCCGACTCTGCATTTTCCCAGTGAATATGGGCTCACAGCGGATTTCAGCTTCATCGTTCGAACGTTCGTTCGGGAGGGTAGAATAGCGCTGGCCGCGGATTTCAGTCAAGTTTGCGAGCGGCGGCAGTTTAGCCAATTCCGGCATCTTCTGAGAAACGACCTCACTCGGACCTTGCTTGACAGTCTCGCAGTTTGGCGCGTAGGGTTTTCGCTCCGAAGGCGCCGAACTAGTTTTTGGGTGTTTGACATCTGATCTGAGATCGGGGCACTGAGATCTGAGATCGAAATTTGAGATTCGAAACCTGGAGGCGAATCTGTTCTGGTGAACGGCGCGGTCTTCAAAACCGTCAGTGAGACTGTGAGAACAGGCTCAGGTAGGTTCGATTCCTACACGCCTCCGCCAGCCGATTGCGGATTGCGGATTTTAGATTGCGGATGATACATCTATGAATCCTGAGGAAATGAAAGCCCGAACACGCTGCTTTGCGCTGCGCATTATCCGTCTAGCTGAGAGTCTTCCAGACACATCAACTGCTAAGGTCATTCGACATCAAATGATTAGATGCGGGTCTTCTGTCGGCGCGAACTACCGGGCCGCGTGCAGAGCTAGGTCAAAACCAGATTTCGTTTCGAAGATGGGAATTGTCGAAGAAGAAGCTGACGAAACAATTTACTGGATGGAGTTGTTGATTGACGCCGGCATAGTGAAGCAATCTCGGATGGCGGAGTTGCTGGATGAGGCTGATCAGATTCTTTCGATTGTGATTTCTTCAATCAAAACGGCAAAAGGAATTGGAGCGAATCCGCAGTCTGCAATCAGCGATCAGAAATCGTATGCGTGATTGGGTTGCCCTCAACATGACCCCCGGTATCGGTCCTCGCGCCGCTGCCAAGCTCCTGGAGCGTTTTGGATCTGCCCAAGCGGTCTATCGCGCCACTCGTGTCGAGCTGGAAAAGGTTCGC
The DNA here is from genome assembly GCA_036395055.1 of Pyrinomonadaceae bacterium. Lineage (GTDB taxonomy): Bacteria > Acidobacteriota > Blastocatellia > Pyrinomonadales > Pyrinomonadaceae > PSRF01. The sequence goes on from DASWDX010000116.1 coordinate 3,389, forward strand.
CTGCTGCCGGAGGCGGTCGACAGCATCATAGCTCGCGACAGGTACGAGAAAGCAGAAGCTGAGATTGAAAACGTCAGGAAACTTGGTGGCGATATTCTGATTCTCGACGACGGCGTTTACCCGGCGTTGTTAAGAGAGATTTACGATCCGCCGATAACGCTTTACGTGAAAGGCGCATGGTCTGAATGCCTCGAACAGCCCTGCGTAGCGATTGTAGGTTCGCGAAAGTGTTCGACCTATGGACAGAACGCCGCTTCGATGCTGGCGCGAGATTTAGCCCACCGCGGCGTGACCATCGTCTCGGGCTTCGCTCGTGGAATAGATGCGGCGGCGCATCGAGGCGCGATTGAAGGCCGCGGTCGCACGGTAGCCGTAATCGGCACCGGGATCGATGAAATTTACCCGCGCGATCATAAGAAACTTGCGGATGAAATTCTGGACGCCGGTGGCGCCATCGTGACGCAGTTTCCGCTAACGACTCCGCCCGTCTCAGAAAACTTTCCCTATCGTAATCGCATCATTAGCGGGCTCAGTCTTGGCGTTGTGGTAGTCGAGGCGGCGGAAAATTCAGGATCATTGATAACGGCGCGACTGGCAATCGAGCAGAACAGAGAAGTGTTTGCGGTACCGGGAAATATTACTTCGCGAAACTCGTTTGGGACTAACTACCTGATAAAAGGGGCTGGCGCAAAACTAATACAGCAATGGCAGGACGTTGCTGCAGAGTTGCCACCGCAAATCGCCGCGAATATTCTGCCGCCGCCACTCGGTGAAAAGAAGAAGGAGAGGTCGCTCGCGGACCAGCTGGCGTTGCTGCCGCAAGGACTGACAGGTTTTGAGCAATCGGTTTTTAAGTTGCTTTCAGCCGACGATCCGGCGCACATTGACGCACTCGTGGATCGCAGTAGGCTGACGATCTCGGATCTGACAGCCGCGCTGTTAACGCTGGAAATGCGCGATTTGATTAGGGCGTTGCCGGGAAAATGTTTCGTGCGAAAGATGTGAACGAAGAACTCTGTTATGGGAATTACCTTAGTAACCGAACCGATCTCAACGCAACAACTTCGCGAAGCTGGAGAACAATTATATGGCGACATGGTCAAAGCTGTCGTCGACGTCGAGAAGGCCATCATGGCGGTTGGCGCTGAACTGCATGCGGATGAAGAAGCATTCTTGCTCGAAGGAAGTTCACGTCAGGAAGACTTGTGGGGTATTAATTTGTACACGGATCGCGCAATGCCGGAGATGGTGGAGTTTGATTCCATGATCAATATTCGACCGAGACAGAACAATCGGTCTCGCGGTGTCGAAGACCTGGAAATAAGGGAACGAATAATTGGGATTGTTCGCAAGCTCATGGGATAGGAAAGAGACAGTGACGACTTATCATCAGGATCTTGCCGCTGGCCGCTGGTTCAGCTTGTCGCTCGCGAACCAACTTGGCAACGTCGGCAGCGAGTATGAGCGGGCGCTAAGTTGGAAGGAGCGCGGCGACAAAGCCCGCTTCGATCATGCATTCGCACGACTACTTGAACTTCTTGATCTCACCATTGCTGATCCTCGATGGAAGAATCATCGGCTAAAAGAGCTGACGCGGTTAAGGGAAGTAATATGCGATGAACTCTACAATGAAGTTCCCGAATTCATTCACCCATCTGACTTGAGAGAGTATTTCCTGTATTTTGGAATTCTGGCTCGAAGCGAACGAGATAAGGCCGCCCATGCAGTTGTTCTGTTGTGAAGTGATAGAAAATGGCAAAAAATTTAGTAATAGTTGAATCGCCGGCGAAGGCGAAGACGATAAACAAATATCTGGGAAAAGACTATCTGGTTAAGGCTTCGATAGGCCACATCAAAGATCTGCCGTCCAAGGGCTTGGGAGTTGATGTCGACGATGATTTCAAACCCAGCTACGAAGTAATTCCCGATTCCAAAAAGCGAAACAACAAGAAGATCGTTGCCGAGCTGAAGAAGGCCGCTAAAGAGGCCGAGGCGATTTATCTTGCGGCCGACCCTGATCGGGAAGGTGAAGCTATTTGCCAGCACCTGGCGGAAGAGATTGTGCCGAAACGTCCGGCAAAGCCGCACTTCCGCGTGATGTTTAATGAGATCACGAAACGCGCCGTAAACGAGGCTTTCGAACATCCGCGAAAAATTGATGAGAATCTGGTCAACTCGCAACAGGCCCGGCGCGTGCTGGATCGTCTGGTGGGTTACAAGGTTTCTCCGCTTCTTTGTCGCACGGTTGGCGGCAGGCTAAGCGCGGGACGAGTGCAGTCGGTGGCGCTACGGATGGTTGTTGAGCGTGAACGCGAGATCGAGCAATTCATCAAAACCGAGTACTGGACGATATCGGCCAACCTTCGGGCCCAACTTCCGCCAGCCTTTGATGCCCGGCTTTTCAAGGTTGAAGCCCAGACAGTCAAGACAGGCGGTTTTGATCAGGACACTAAAGCCAATGAGATCCTGATCGGTGACGAAACAAGAGCCGCGGCGATAGTCGCCGAAGCAAACCAGCAAACATTCGTCGTCAATGAGGTAACAAAGAAAGAGCGTAAGCGTAATCCAGTACCACCTTTTATTACCTCAAAACTGCAACAAGAGGCGGCGCGTAAATTGGGTTTTGCTGTGAAGCGCACCATGATGGTTGCGCAAAAGCTTTACGAGGGCGTGGAGCTTGGGGCTGAAGGTTCCGTCGGATTGATCACCTACATGCGAACGGATTCCACACGCGTTTCCGATGCCGCTTTGAACGAAGCGCGAGACTTCATTAGTGCCCAATATGGCGCCCCTTACCTGCCCGAAAAAGCAATTCACTATCGCTCGAAGAAGGATGCTCAGGATGCACACGAGGCGATTCGTCCTACCGAGGTCACACGCACACCGGATTCTCTAGCCAGCTATTTGAATAAGGATGAGCTAAGACTCTATCGCCTGATCTGGCAGCGTTTCGTTGCTTCGCAGATGACTCCCGCCGTCTTTGATCAGACCACAATCGATATTGGCGCCGGACGTTTCATCTTCCGCGCCACCGGGTCGGTACAGAAGTTTGACGGCTTCCTGAAGCTTTACCAGGAGGGTCGGGATGAAAAGACGGAAGAGGATGAAGAAGCCGAAACGAAGCTGCCGCCGGTAGAGAAGGGTGAGACGCTTGGTCTTAACAAAATCACGCCGGAACAGCATTTCACTGATCCACCGCCCCGCTTTACTGAAGCGACACTCGTCAAGGCCCTGGAAGAAAAGGGAATTGGACGGCCATCAACTTATGCTGCGATCATGACGACGATCCAGGCGCGCGAATACGTGGAAAAGCTCGAGGGCCGTTTCCATCCGACCGAGCTGGGGAAGACGGTGAACGATCTGCTGATCGAAGGCGGCTTTGACGATCTCTTTAATGAAACCTACACGGCGCGAATGGAGGAAGAGCTCGATTCGATTGAGGAAGGAAAACTCAAGTGGACCGATGCGCTACATGAGTTTTATGGAAAGTTTGCAAATGATCTCGATAAATTCAAGGTCTACGTTAAAGGTATCAAGGACAAAGACACACCCACCGAGGAAGTCTGTTTGAAATGCGGCACACCTGGGATGGTGCTGAAGTGGGGCCGCTTTGGCAAGTATCTCAAGTGCTTGAACTGTGAGGCGACGCGCGACGCGGAGCCGAAGGCTGCAGCTAATGGTGGTGAGAATGGCACAGCATCTGCGGTGGGCACCGAGGAAGCTGCCGAGCCGGAGATTTGTGAGCTCTGTGGGAAACAGATGCAGCTGAAGCGCGGACGCTTTGGACCATTTCTGGGCTGTACGGGCTATCCCGAATGCCGCAATATTCGCAAGATCGCGAAGAGCGGTTTGGCGGCGCCGGCCCCCGTCGCTCTGGACGAAAAATGTCCGGTCGACGGAGCTCAATTGGTGAGACGCGTCGGTCGGTACGGAGAATTTGTCTCCTGCTCAAACTATCCAAAGTGCAAATACATCAAGCAGGAATCGACGGGCGTTAAGTGCGCGCGGCCTGGTTGCGAAGGTGAACTGGTCGTTAA
>DASWDX010000117.1:0-7204 GCA_036395055.1 Pyrinomonadaceae bacterium
TTTACCACCAAGCCCAACCTGTTTCGCGCGCCACGCGTAAAGCAAAAGCGAACCGCCGATTACAAATACCAGAAAAGCTAAAATGAAGATGCCGCGTTTGGGATCGGTCGCAAAGGCGTGCACTGAAGTCAAAACACCTGAGCGCACCAGAAACGTTCCGAGCAGACTCAATGAGAATGCCCCGATCGCCAGAAGCACCGTCCAACTTTTGAACCCGCCCCGCTTTTCAGTGACAGCCAGGGAGTGGATCAAAGCCGTACCGACGAGCCAGGGCATGAAGGACGCATTTTCTACCGGGTCCCAAAACCACCAACCGCCCCAACCGAGTTCGTAGTAAGCCCACCAACTTCCCAAAGCAATACCAACAGTCAGAAACATCCAGGCTACAGTCGTCCAGGGTCGCGACCAACGCGCCCAGGTCGCATCAAGTCGGCCACTGATCAGCGCTGAAATCGCAAAGGCGAAAGCGACTGAGAAGCCGACATAACCCATATAGAGCATCGGTGGGTGGGCGACCATTGCCGGGTCCTGAAGCAACGGGTTGAGATCGCGTCCGTCGGCGGCCGCGGGAAACAACCGGGCAAAAGGATTTGACGTGAGCAGCATGAAGAGCAAAAAGCCCACGCTGATAACACCCATCACACCCAGAACGCGCGCGACCATGTCGTCGGGAAGGTGCCGGCTGAAAAGGGAAACGGCAACGGTCCAGAGTCCGAGCATGAAAGTCCACAGCAATAGTGAACCTTCATGCGAACCCCAGGTAGCGGCCAGCCGGTAATGAAGCGGCAGCTGTGAATTGGAGTTGGTGGCGACGTTTACAACAGAAAAGTCGTTCGTGATAAACGAATAGCCAAGGCAACAGAAAGCGATTGCGACAAAGATAAACTGCGCCTGTCCTGCCGGGGCAGCAACTGCAATCCAGGAGCGGTTGCCACGCGCGGCCCCAATCAATGGCAGCGTCGCTTGTGTGAGCGCCAGCACCAGCGCCATGATTAATGCAAACTGTCCAATTTCAGGAACCATAATTATTGATCTACAACTGTCTTGGCAGCTTCTCGTTCATGCTTGGCGCTGTCGATCGCCTCGCCTGCTTGCGGCGGCATATAGTTTTCATCATGCTTCGCCAACACCTGATCGGCATAAAACACTCCGTCCGCGCCGATACGGCCCTGGGCCACACAGCCTTTGCCTTCCTTAAAGAGGTCGGGAAGAATTCCTTTGTAAATCACCGGAATGCTTTTCGCAGTATCTGTCACCGTAAAGTGAACCGTCAGACCGTCGTTATCGCGCTTAAGAGTGCCAGCCTCGACGAGTCCGCCGACACGGAAAGTTTTGTTGATGGGCGCTTCTTTTGCAACCACCTGCGAAGGGCTGAAAAAGAAAACCAGGTTTTCCTGGAATGCGCTGAGTACAAGCGCGGCGGCAACGCCCAGCCCCGCCAGCCCTGCAATGATAAAACCAATTCGTTTATGACGACGTTTCATAATTATTACCCTCAATCTACCTTCGGTCGCGATTGATTCGTTTGCACGACTTCCGGCGCCTCATGAGTAGCACGACCTCTCCGCCAATTACTATGAGCGCGGTAAGATAGGAGCCCCAGACATAGAGGCCGTAACCACCCATCGAAAAGAATTCCGACCAGGACATTTTTAGACTGCTCCCTCGGCGACCCACGCCGCGTTTTGTTCTCTTTCGAGGATAATGCACCGTAGGCGAACCAAAACTATTGCAATCGAATAAAGCCAGCAAGCAGCAAGCAAGATTAACATTGCCGCCAGCATCGGCGGCGCAATCGTCGGTTTGTTCAGGATTCTAATTGTCGCCCCCTGGTGCAGCGTGTTCCACCACTGGACCGAAAAATAGATTATCGGCACATTGATTACCCCTACTAGCGCAAGCACTGCGCCGGCGCGGTCTGCGCGACGTGGATCGTCAATCGCTGACTGCAATGAAATGAAGCCGATGTACAGAAAAAGCAATATCAGCGTGGAGGTCATGCGCGCATCCCAAACCCACCAGGTACCCCAGGTCGGCTTGCCCCAGAACGCGCCGGTCACCAATGAAATTAAAGTGAACAATGCGCCAGTGATCGCAAGTGACGACGCCATCATCGATGAAAGTCTGGCGTTGAAAGCCCAGCCGATTCCGGCATAGAAAGCCATGAGCACATACAAAAACATTCCCATCCAGGCGGCGGGCACATGAATGAACATTATGCGATAGGCATCCCCTTGCTGGAAGTCGGTGGGCGCCACGAAGAAGCCTATGTATAAACCCACCGCAAAGAGGATTGCTGCCGGGATTGCAAACCAGGGAATCATTTTTCCCGCTAATGGGTAAAAAGCCGAAGGGGATGCGTATCTGTACCAGTTCATTTTTTGATTATTTCGTAAGCTTTTGATTCCTGGTTATTAGTTTTTTGGCCTTTGGTCTTGGGTCTTTGGTCTTTGCGGTTGAGTCATTGACTACAGCGTCTGTGAAATCAAACATCAAAGACCAAAGAACCAACGCCCAAGACCGTCTTATTCTAAAGATATCCGCAAAGCGGCCGAGGTTGCCCAGGGCGCGAACACCAACGACACGACGAGAAAAGCAGCCAGCAGGTAAAGATTTGCCTGTGGGCTCATGCCGGAAATGCTGGCATCCACGGCGCCGGCTCCAAAGATCAATACCGGAATATAAAGCGGCAATATTAAAAGCGCGATTAGAACGCCGCCGCCGCGCAAACCAATGGTCAATGCCGCTCCAATCGATCCGATCAAACTTAGAATTGGCGTTCCGATCAGCAATGAAACAAACAGTATCCAGAGCGTATCTGGAGCCAAATCAAACTGCACGCCGATCAGCGGCGCTATTAATACAAGTGGAACTTCGGAGACCAGCCACTGCGCTAAAACCTTTCCCAGCACCACCAGATAAAGCGGCTGGGGAGTCAACAGCATTTGTTCGAGCGTACCATCCTGGTAGTCGTTCTGGAAAACGCGGCCGAGCGAAAGCATCGAAGCCAGCAAAGCTGCAACCCAGACCACGCCCGGCGCAACCAAACGCAGCAACTGTGTTTCTGGCCCAATCCCCAAAGGGAAAAGACTCACGACGATCACAAAGAAAAAGAGCGTCGACAAAACATCGGCGCGCCGCCTCCACGCCAGCGTAAGATCGCGCGCGACAATCCAGCGAAACATTGAAAGAGTAGAGGGGACGCTCACGATGCAAGTTCGAGCCGCTGAAACGAACCTGCGGAGATGTGGAGTTCCTGATGCGTAGAGACAATTGCGATCCCACCCTTGTTCAAGTGCTCACCGATCACCGATTCGATTAACATTCCGGCAGCCCGATCGAGCGAAGCAAGCACTTCATCAAGCAACCAAAGTTTGGTGTTGCAAGTAATGAGCCGCGCCAGCGCGGACCTACGGCGCTGTCCCTCGGACAAGAATCGCGCCGGTAAGTTTTCCCGACCCGCCAGCCCCAATCTTGAGAGCGATTCCTGAGCCTCTGCGCGGTTGACCTCGAAACCTGCGAGACCACTGGAGATGCGAAGATTCTCAAGAGAACTCAATTCTTCCTTAACAGCGGTGCGGTGACCGATGTAGGTGATGCTTCGGGAGTATTCCTCAGCAAGTGAGCGAATATCCGCACCCTGCCACCGTATCTCGCCGCTTTCCGGCATCAGCAATCCGCACACGATGCGTAGCAGGCTTGTCTTCCCGCTGCCGTTCGGACCGGTCAGTTGTAGGAACGTTCCCGGGGCAAGGGAAAAACTAATATCGCTAAAAAGGAGACGTTCTCCACGAACGCATCGTAGATTGGAGACTTCTAAGATTGTTGCTTGCCCTCCCGGGATGCTTTCTGTCGTGCAGGCTCATTGTATTGAACTTTTTAGGGAAAAGCATTCAGCAAGGAGGATATTCACGCTAAGAAAATTATTTCGCGCACCACTCGCGAGGGCGAGCTCGAGGACTATTCCTTGTGGCATTCGGCTGCGCCACCAAATCCTTAAAATTGCGCAGAGGACTAAATTCCTCTCGCGATTGGCTCGACCTGGCCATTGGCTTTCTTCCAGATAACCCAGCCACCTTTCAAAACGCGCACGCGCGTGAAACCAGTTTCTAAGAGCACCTGAGCTGCACGCACGGCGGAATCGTCGTTTGGGCAGGCACAGTAGGTAATCACTTCACGGTTGCGAGGGACGTCCTTCAGTGGCGGAAACGAGAGTCTGGACTTAAGCCTTCTCAGTTTCACATGGATAGCGCCTTTGATCTTATTATCACTGTCGAGCAAACCGCTGGTCGCTCGCACATCGATTATTACTACGGGCTCGTTTTTGGCGAGTTTTCCCTTTAGTTCATCAGCCGTTATGAATTGAATCCCCGGAGAGTTTTCCTGAACTGCATGCGGACCGAAAGCGGCCAGGCTACCGGTGCCAATGTTAGCCATGACCAAACTCGCCAGGAAGAAAATCAACGCCCTTGTCTGTCCGTTCTTGAAGCTCATCACATTACCTCCCTGGATTAACTGTAGTTTTTGCCGTGAGAACGGCAGCTACTTCTTCACTCTTTCAACCGGAGGACCATGAACCACACCCCGTTCAGGCTCGTCTTTGAAAGTTTTCGGGTCGTACCAGGCGTAAGTAGCGCTGGCATAGTAAAGATAACCCGGCGTCTTCGTGAGCACCTCGCCAAGAACGTCACCGCGCAACCGCGGCAACTTCTTGCCTTGGTAAACCCTCGCCACTTCCTTTGCCTGCTGTACCTCTATGCCTGAGCCGACGACATTCTTGAGAAGATATGTTTGGGTCGCCTGTGGGTCGCGCCAACCGTTTGCGCCATAGCCGTGGATTACAGCCAGCAGCACATCGTTGCTTGCCACGCGAAGGCGCGGAACTCGCGGTTCATTTTCCGCAAGCGGGTCTCTAAGAATCCAGGCTGGAAACTCCTCGTTCAGCTCGGCGAGTTGCTCCGGCACAGGCTTCAAAATTACGGCGACGTCCTGCGAGGCATCCCCGTTAAAATCTCCGGCAAAGAAAGATGGATGGCGGCTGGTGTCGATCACAGCGTTGTCCTTAAAGACGCGCTTCACGGCGTCCCGAACTGCATTGAGTTCAGGCGGTGGCAACGGCGAAGCTTGCTGTGGCTGGTCAGACTGGATAACGGGTGAAGGCGGTGCCTCTACGATCGGTTTTTTTGCAGATGAGCAACCAGATAAAAACGAACACGCCGCGATAAGTGCAACCAAACAAATTGTGTAACGGTTTGAGATCGTCTGCTCTACCTGCACGTTTGGTGAATTGCGCAACTTACCTTGTTCCATCATGCCTCCCCAAGTTCGTCACTGGTCAGTGGTCAATAGTAAGCAGTCAATGATTAGCGGCTTTGGTACTGGCTCACTTCACTCGTCAGAATGGCTTAGGTCCGAAGGACCGGCAGTTAATAGCCCCGTCCGTCAGGACGGGGACTTCATCCTCTCTCCATAGCCCAGAGGCCCGAAGGGCCGGCACAAATCGTGGCGCACCTTCGGCGCTCACGTAACTAACAGTCACATCTACCCGCCCTCACGGACGGGACTATTAACTGCCAGTCCTTCGGACCTAAGAGTCCAACCTGATTCAGGACCTTTCTCTTGCCGACTGACTACTGATTACTGACCTGGAAGGGAAGCTCGCCGGAAGATTGGATCCGGCGAGCTTCGGTTGTTGGCGTACCGCGTCTTAGTCTCTGCCACGAAATCACAGTGACAAAACGAAGGCAATTAAATCCGATCGCTGCGCGGCGGTCAGGGCGTTGAAATTGTTTCGCGCGTTCGTTGCCTGGCCGGCGTGCAATTGGATTGAATCGAAAATGGTGATGTTCAACCCCTGATGCATAAGCCGGTTGCGAGCGCGAATGCCCCAAAGCGGAGCGGTGCGCATCATATTCGCCGATCCCTGCCCGGCGTTTTGAACTATCCCATCGCCGGTGCCGACGTTGTGTAGCGCAAAGTCGCTGAACGGGTGGATTATTTTGTTACCGAGAGCAGGGGGAACTGCGAAGGCCCCGCCATTGATCGATGTCCCTGGCGTGGCAGTTTGGAAGGTGCGCGTGTGACAAACTGAGCAGCCCACTGATGTAAATAGCGGGTCTCCCCGTGTCGCAGCAGCTGGGATTGGGTTTTGGCGACCCGGAGCGCGCGTGGCAGCCATGAAGTCTGCGAAGGCAAGCACGTCATTGCCATCATCCTCGGGATCAGCCACCGGATCGAATGGCGCGCCCGTGCAGTTTATGACGCCGTCCGCGGTACTACACGGATTCTCATGGGTTCCAGCATCCGCTGCGGAGGAACTCCGGCCGCCGAAGCCATCAAATTTGTTGGTTATGCCCATTTCGTTGAGATAGGCATCTCCCGCAAACGACAAAAGACTTGCGTGTTGGGCTTTCCAACCGAACCGCCCGTTGCGCAGCCCATTGTTGGCCTCGACCACCGGTACGGCAGTCAAGGTGCCACGTTGACCGTCCGGCTGTGCGGCGACGTTATTTTGTAGCACTGTGTTTGAAATACATTCTACAAAACCGTCGCCAAGCGTACTGGTGGTAATTCGGAATGTCTTAACTGTTTCGGCGGTGGAGATGTGCTCGACGATGTCGGAATCAGTTCCGCGAGCGTGAATTAGTTGGCCGCCAGGAGCGTCGACAAAGGCGCCATTCGTGATATGGCCCGCTCGGAACTCCATTGTCTGGCTGAATGCGCCAGTGTCAACGGATTGGTGACACTCGACACAGCCAACATCGTTGTAGGTGGGTCCCAGTCCATCAGCGACGGCTTCCCGCTCGCTGAATATGAACTTATTGTCTTCGAAACGGCCATTGCCTCGCGCGGTGGGTGCTACCGGCTCTGCGACACATTCATCTATGGGAGTGCCTAAAGCACCAAAGCCATTGAAGAGGTCATTGGGTGTCTTGGCATCCATGTCAGTGGTGAGAGCCTCAGTTCCGGTTTGACCCTTGACGGAGCTCGCCATCCACATGGGCAATGCGAGCGCCGTAGCAAAGAGAACTAGCGCTAAAACTTTCATGAGCTTCAACATTTCAGTCTCCCTCCCTGGAGTCTTGAACGTACTTTGTGTGGGACAGGAACGGTGAACTTGCCCGTCGGCAAATTCGGCTTATTCCTCTAGTAGCTGGAAACCCGCTGGAAACCCGTGTTCGTAAGGCTGGCCGAAACGAGGTAG